>JAICNG010000101.1 GCA_025931335.1 Gemmatimonadaceae bacterium
CCTTCCGCGACGGCGTGCTGCAGAGCGGCCAGCGCGGCGGCTACCTGCTGGCGATGGTCGGGGGTGGCGCGGGCGCTGGCTAGGCGCAGGGCGCCGGCTTCGAGCACCTCGCGCACGTCGATCACGTCGAGCACCTTTTGACGCATGGCTGACGCCCGCCGCGCCGATCGCGTCGCCGAAGCGATCCGTGAGGAAGTCGCGACCTTTCTCGCCGATGGCGCGAAGGACCCGCGCATCGTCGGCCTGGTGACGGTGACCGGCGTCGATGTGACGCAGGACCTCCGTCACGCGAAGATCTTCGTCAGCGTGCTCGGCTCCGACGTCGAAAAGCAGTCGACGCTCGAGGGGCTGCAGAGTGCGGCGGCCCACCTGCGCTCACGCCTCGGCCGCGCGCTCCGGCTCCGCTTCGCCCCCGAGCTCGCGTTCCACGCCGATGCGAGCGTCGCGCACGCCGCGCGCATCGAGACCCTCCTCGAGCAGATCCGCGATGGCCGCGTCCCCGCCGACGAGGAGCCCCTCGACTGAGGGGCTCCTGCTCGTCGACAAGCCGGCCGGCATGACCTCGCACGACGTCGTCGCCATCGCCCGTCGGGCGTTAGGCGAGGGGCGCATCGGGCACGCGGGCACCCTCGATCCGTTCGCTACCGGACTGCTCGTGCTTCTCGTTGGGCGCGCGACGCGGCTTCTGCCGTACCTCGACGGCGAGCCGAAGGTCTACGCGGCCCGCGTCCAGTTCGGCACCGAGACGGACACGGACGACGCGACCGGGAAGGTCGTGCGGGAAGCCCGGCCCCCCATACGTGCCGACGTGGATCGGGCGATCAGCGCGCTCACTGGGGCCGTCGACCAGGAGCCGCCGGCGTACTCGGCGAAGCAGGTGGGCGGTCAGCGCGCATACGACGCAGCTCGCCGGGGCACCCCGGTGAAGCTGCCATCGGTGCCCGTCACAGTGCATTCGTGGGAGGTCAAGGCGCGCACCAGTGACACGATCGACGTCGTCATCACCTGCTCCGGGGGGACGTACGTGCGTGCCTTGGCGCGCGATCTCGGTCGTCAGGCGGGAAGCGCGGCGCACCTGGCCACCCTCCGGCGCACGCGCAGCGGCCCCTTTTACGTCGCGGACGCGTGCCCGCTTGACGCCCTCCGCGGGGGGCGGTGCTCGCCGATGCCCCCGCTTCGTGCCTTGAGCTCGCTCGCGGTCGAGCAGCTCGACATGGCCGCCGCCGATCGCGCGGCCCGCGGGAATCTCGTCGACGCGACGGTGCCTGGTGATCGCGCCGCGCTGGTCGGGCCTAACGGGGAGCTGGTAGCGGTCGCGGAACGTAGCGGCGCGAGCTGGCAGCCGCGGACGGTGTTGCGCGATGCGTGACCGGTTCCTGGCCTGGGAAGACTCGGGGCTTCCCCCCGATACGCAGGGCACCGTCGTGACGGTCGGGACGTTCGACGGAATTCATCGTGGCCATCTCGACATCCTCCGAACCGTGGCGGCTCGCGCGGATGCCTCGGGCAGCCGGTCGGTGCTCGTTACGTTCGATCCACATCCGCTCGAGGTCGTGAACCCGCCGGCTGCGCCACCGCTGCTCACCGTGGGCATCGAGAAAAGCGAGATCGTCGCGGAGAGCGGCGTCGCCTTCCTGGCGGTGCTGCCGTTCGATCGACATCTCGCCGCGTTCGGTGCGGAACAGTTCGTCGACCAGGTGCTGCGCGACCGCTTTCGAATGAAAGAGCTGGTGATCGGATACGATCACGGGTTCGGCCGTGGGCGCGAGGGCAACGTGGAAACGCTTCGCGCGCTGGGGCGCGAGCGCGGCTTTCTCGTGCATGTGATCGCGCCGGTCTCGGTGGCCGACGGTGGCGCCCCCCGTCCCGCGTCGTCCACGCTCATTCGGCGAGCCGTCGCGGGTGGCGATCTCGAGACTGCGGCGCGCGAGCTCGGTCGCCGGTACTCCGTGATTGGAACCGTTGGCGGGGGGGACCGGCGCGGCCGCACCATCGGCTATCCCACGATCAATCTCGGGTCCCCGCACCCAAGGAAGCTTTTGCCCCCCGAAGGGGTATATGCGGTCCTCGTCCACACACCGCGGGGCGCGTTCGGAGGCATGATGAACCTCGGGTCGCGCCCCACCTTTGGGGACGCTACGGTCACGCTGGAGGCGCATCTGTTCGACGCGGACCTCGAGTTGTACGGCGCCACCGTCAAGGTGGAGTTCATCGCGCGGTTGCGCGACGTTCGGCGCTTTCCCTCGCCCGAGGCCCTCGTTGCGCAGCTGCGCACCGACGAAGTGCAGGCCCGCCGCGCGTTGACTCGCGTTGCGGCGGGGCATTAACCTTCAGGACTCTCCGCGCTCACACTACCTCTCTTCAGTAGCGCATGTCGAACATCAAATACCGCGTGGCGATCATCGCCGCGCTGACGCTGGCATCGATCTGGGCGCTCTGGCCGCGCACGATCAGCGTGCGCGAGCGAAACCCGGACACGGGCGCCGCCGAGTATCGCGAGGTCAAGCGCATCCCGCTCAAGCTCGGGCTCGACTTGCAGGGCGGCATGCACCTGGCGCTCGAGGTCGATGAGTCGAAGGGAGCCGTCGCCGACAAGTCCGATGCGCTCGATCGCGCGCTCACCGTCGTGCGCAACCGCATCGATCAGTTCGGCGTGGCCGAACCCGTGGTCCAGCGGGTTGGCGAAGAGCGCATCATCGTGGAGCTGCCCGGCATCGACGATCCCGAGCGGGCGGAGGCGCTGATCAAGACATCGGCGTTCCTGACGTTTCAGATCGTCGACGAAGCCAATTCACTCGAGCGCGCGTTACCGCGCATTGACGCCACTTTGAAGGCGCGCGGCGTCGACCCCGCTGGACCGCGGCCGGCGAGAGGGGACACCGCCCGTCCCGGCGGTCTCGCCGATCTGCTCACGCCGAGCGGCGACAGCGGTGCCCGCGTCACGCAGGATTCCGCGGCTGCCGACACCGGCCTCATCCCCGGCGCACGCGACGGGGCGTTTTCGCGCCTGCTCCAGCCTGGGGGGATGCCCGGCGAGTACTTCGTGGCGTTCTCCGACACGGGCGCCGCGGCCCGGTATCTCGGGATGCCCGAGGTGCAAGCGCTCATGCCGCCCGGCCGCGTCATTCGATGGGGGGCGCTCGACGACAACGCGCGACGGTCCGGCTTCCGCCCGCTCTATGTCCTGGAGTCACGCGCGATCATCCGCGGGGACCAGCACCTCAAGGACGCGCGCCCGAACACCGATCCCATCGAAGGGAATCTCGTGTTGTTCGAGCTGACGAACGAGGGCGGCCGTCGCTTTGGCGCCGAAACCGGAAAACACATTGGGGATAACCTGGCTATCGTGCTCGACGACGTCGTCATGGGCACGCCACCGGTGATCCAGGACGTCATTCGCACGCGCGGTCAAATCACCATGCGCGGGAAGCCCCTCCAGGAGGCGCAGGACCTCGCGCTCGTGCTGCGCGCGGGATCTCTCCCCGTTCCGTTGCGCATCATGGAAGTCCGCAGCATCGGGGCGAGCCTCGGCGAAGATGCGATCGATCAGGGCAAGCGCGCCGGCATCCTCGGCATCATCCTGGTGATCGCGATCATGGTCGTGTACTACCGGTTCTCGGGCGTGATGGCCGTTGCCGGACTGGTCCTGTACGTTCTGATCACGCTCGCCATTCTCGCCGGCTTCGATGCGGTGCTCACCCTGCCGGGCCTCGCCGGGTTCGTCCTGTCGATCGGCATGGCCGTGGACGCGAACTTCCTGATCTTCGAGCGCACTCGCGAGGAGCTCGCCCGCGGCAAGACGGTGCGCACCTCGATCAATGAAGGCTTCGATCACGCCTTGAGCGCAATCATCGACACGCACGCGACCACGGCGCTGACGGCGCTGATTCTCTACCAGATCGGCACCGGTCCGGTGCGCGGGTTCGCGGTGACGCTGATCGCGGGCATCGCCGCATCGCTGTTCACCGCCGTCTTCTTCGTGCGCACGCTCTTCCTCATCTGGCTCAACCGCTCGCGCGGCGCCCAAACCCTGAGCATCTGATGCTGCGCATCCTGCACGATACGAAGGTCGACTTCATCCGCCTGTGGCGATGGAGCACCGCGATCACGGCCCTCTTCATCGTTCCGGGCCTCATTCTCATCCTGATCTCCGGCTTCCGCTACAGCATCGAGTTCACGGGCGGCACCTTGATGCAGCTCGAGTTCGTGACGGCGCCGGACATCGGCGACGTCCGCTCGACCCTGTCGAGCGCCGGCGTGTCGGGCGCGGAAATCCAGACGTTCGGCTCGCCGCGCGAGCTGGTGGTCCGGGCACAGGAAGAGCAGCACGTCGCCGAGCAGTCGGTGGGCGCGGAGTCGATCGCGCAACGCATTCGGGCGGCGCTGGATGCACGCTACGGCGCAAACGCCTATCGAGTGGTGCGAACGGAAGGAGTGGGACCGCGCGTCGGGGCGGAGCTCCGGCAGCAGGCATTGCTCGCGATCGTCCTCTCGTTCGCGGCCACGCTCATCTACCTCGCCTGGCGGTTCGAGTGGCGGTTCGGCGTGGCCGCCATCCTCGCCACCATCCACGACATCCTCGCGACGCTGGCGTTCATGAAGTACATGAACCTCGAGGTGTCGCTCTTCGTCGTCGGCGCCGTGCTCACCGTCATCGGCTACTCGCTCAACGATACCGTCGTCGTGTTCGACCGCGTGCGCGAGAACCTCAAGCTGCAGCGCCGCATGTCGCTCTACGACATTCTCAACCTGTCGGTGAACGAAACGCTCCCGCGAACGGTCATGACGGGATCGACCACGCTGGCGACCCTGCTGGCCCTGCTCATCTTCGGCGGCGAGGTCATTCGCCCATTCGCGTGGGTGCTCACCTACGGCATTCTCGTCGGGACGTTCAGCTCGATCTTCGTCGCCGGCCCCGTGTTGTTGTGGATCGAGCGGAAGTGGCCGCGGGCCGCGGGAGAGAAGGGAGGCGTCGCTCACAGTCAGCTCGATACCCCAGGCGAATCGAAGCGACGGAACGCGGAGCCGGTCGGAAGTCGCTGAGCGGGGGTCCACACCGCGAGTCCGCGCGGTGGGTGACCCTCGAGGTGCCGCGTGATCGATAGCCACGCCCACCTCGCCGATGCGGCGTTCGACGGCGATCGCGATGCGGTGGTGGCGCGCGCGCGCGCGGCCGGGGTGCGTGGAATCATCTGCATCGGTGAGTCCGTCGCCGCCGCGGCGCGGGCGCGCGACATCGCCGCCAGCGCGCCCGGACTGGTCTGGTGGACGGCCGGCGTGCACCCGCATGACGCGCTCTCGTTCGAAGCCGGCCGCGATCTCGCGGCGATCCGCGCGCATGTCGAGGCGGGGGCGGTCGCCGTCGGCGAGTGCGGGCTCGACTATCACTACGACCACTCCCCGCGCGACCGCCAGCGCATCGCCTTCTCCGAGCAAATCGCGCTGGCGCGAGCGCTGCATCGTCCCGTGGTCGTGCACACGCGGGAGGCCGAGGCCGACACGCGCGCCCTCGTGACCGAGGGGGGGCGCGACGGCGTGATCGGGGTGATGCACTGTTACACGGGCTCGCACGCGCTCGCGCGCGCTGCACTCGACACCGGCTGGTTCATCTCGTTCAGTGGCATCATCACGTTCAAGCGGTGGACCGATCATGATCTGCTGCGGCTCGTCCCGGACGACCGGCTGCTCGTCGAGACGGACGCGCCCTACCTCGCCCCCGTGCCACATCGCGGCAAGCGCAACGAGCCAGCCCACCTTCCGCTGACGATCGCCCGCCTCGCCGCCGCACGCGGCTCGACCGCCGAGCGCATCGCGGAGTTGACAGCTGAAAATGCGCGGAGCGTGTTTGGCCTGTCGTGAGAGGTGACCTCGGCCTATCCCATCTCACCCGCGATGCACTAGAATTACCGCCGCCCGTAACCCGCTGAGGAGGCGCGTGCCCAACGTCCCCACCGACATCGAGATCGCGCAGCGCGCGAAGCCCCGCCCCATCGTCGATGTCGCCGCCGACATCGGGTTGTCGGCGGACGACCTCGACCTCTATGGCAAGTACAAGGCGAAGGTGCCACTCGAGCTGTCGGCGCGACCGTCCCGCGCCCGCCTCGTGCTCGTCACTGGGATCAACCCAACCGCCGCCGGAGAGGGGAAGAGCACGGTGACGGTCGGTGTCACCCAGGCGTTTCGGCGACTGGGCGTCAACGCCGTCCTCTGCATTCGGGAGCCGAGCCTCGGACCGGTGTTCGGCGTGAAGGGCGGTGCGGCAGGGGGTGGATACGCCCAGGTCATTCCGATGGAGGACATCAACCTCCACTTCACCGGAGACTTCCACGCCATCTCGAGCGCGCACGCGCTCCTGTCGGCGATGATCGACAACCACCTGCACCAGGGCAACGCGCTTGGGATCGATCCTCGCCGCATCACGTGGCCGCGGACGATCGACATGAACGATCGGGCCCTCCGTGACGCCGTCATCGGATTGCGCGGCGTTGCCAACGGTGTCCCGCGCGAAGAGCGATGGGTCATCATCCCCGCCAGCGAGGTGATGGCGATCGTCGCGCTTGCCACGAGCCGGCACGATCTCGAAGAACGTCTGGGCCGGATCATCATCGGTGCTACGGCGGGCGCCAAACGCACTCCCGTGCGAGCCCGCGAGCTGAAAGCGGCGGGCGCGATGACCCTGCTGCTCAAGGACGCCATTCGCCCCAACCTCGTGCAAACGCTGGAAGGCGGGGCCGCGTTCGTCCACGCAGGGCCGTTCGGCAACATCGCTCACGGATGCAATAGCATCCTCGCCACGAAAACGGCCCTCGCGCTCGCGGACATCGTCGTGACCGAGGCGGGCTTCGGCTCCGATCTTGGCGCGGAGAAGTTTCTCGATATCAAGTGCCGCTTCGGTGGTCTGAACCCCGAGGCCGCCGTGGTCGTCGCCACGGTGCGCGCTCTCAAGCTGAACGGCGGCGCCGACAAGAAGCAGCTCGGCACCGAAAACCTCGGCGCGCTCGAGCGCGGACTGCCGAATCTCGACAAGCACATCGAGAACATGCGGCAGTTCGGTCTGCCGGTCGTCGTCGCGCTCAATCGATTCGTGACGGACAGCGAGCGTGAGCTGGGCATGGTCGCGGATCGCGCGCGCGCTACGAGGGCGCGCATCGCCCTCGCCGAGGTGTGGGAGAAGGGAGGGGCCGGAGGTGAAGCGCTCGCGCGCGAGATTCAAGCGATGCTCGCGGAACGAAAGGCGAAGTACGCGCCGCTGTACGACACCGCGCGCCCGATTCGGGAAAAGATCGACACGATCGTCCGCAAGGTGTACGGTGGCGACGGCGCCGATTACGCGCCGAAGGCGGACCGCGCAATCGATTATCTTGAGTCGATCGGACTCGGCGGGACGCCGGTGTGCATGGCGAAGACACAGTACTCACTTACCGACGATGCGACCAAGCTCGGCCGGCCCGCCGGATTCCGTGTGACGATCAACGACATCTATCCCTCGGCGGGTGCGGGCTTCGTCGTCGCGCAGGCCGGCGACATCATGACGATGCCGGGCCTTCCCAGGGAGCCGGCGGCGGAGCGGATGGCGATCCAGCCCGACGGCCAGATCGTCGGACTCTTCTAAAGGAGGAGCTGTGAGCGTTCGGCGGATCAGCACCACCACCGCGCCGCAGGCGATTGGGCCCTACTCGCAGGGCGTGGTCGCGAACGGGCTGCTGTTCACGGCCGGCCAGATCGGCATCGACCCACAGACCGGCCGCCTGGTCGACGGCGGGTTCGCCGCGCAGACCGAGCGCGTGCTCGCCAATCTGAGCGCCGTGCTCGAGGCCGCGGGAGCGAGCTGGGCCGACGTCGTCAAGACGACCGTCTATCTGCACGACATGGCCGACTTCCCGACGTTCAACGAGACGTACGGCCGCCACCTTGGCGACGCGCGGCCCGCGCGCTCGACCGTGCAGACCGCGGGCCTGCCGCGCGGCGCGCTGGTCGAAATCGATGCTGTCGTTAGGGTCTCCCCGTGATCCCTTGATCCCTTGATCCCGGCGCTCCCCATGCCTCCCAACAACACGCGAGACCAGCTCTTCCGGCTCACCGCTTTCGCCCGCTGCGCGGGTTGAGCCGCCAAGATGGGTCCGGGCGACCTCTCGCGTGCCCTGGCCCCGCTCCCGCATCGCGATGATCCGCGCCTGCTCGTCGGGCGGGAGTCGTTCGACGACGCGGGGGTCTTTCTCGTGTCCGATGACCTCGCGCTCGTGCAAACGGTGGATTTCTTTGCGCCGATCGTCGACGACCCGTACACCTTCGGCCGCATCGCGGCCACGAACGCCCTCTCCGATGTCTACGCGATGGGCGGCGAGCCGCTCACCGCGCTCAACATCGTCGGATTCCCAGCCGGTACGGCGCCCCTCGAGATCCTGACGGAGATTCTCCGCGGCGGCCAGGACGCCGTCCACGACGCCGGCGCGCTGATCGTCGGTGGACACAGCATTCTCGACGAAGAGATCAAGTACGGTCTCGCCGTGACGGGGCGCGCCAATCCGCGCCGACTCCTCACGAACGCTACGGCGAAGCCGGGCGACCGGCTCGTGCTCACCAAACCCGTCGGAACGGGACTGCTCTCCACGGCGGCGAAATCCGGCGCCGTCCCGGAAGCGGCGTATGGCGCGATGATCGCGTCGATGGCGACACTCAACCGGGATGCCAGTCGCTCGGCGCTCGCCGTCGGTGCAACGTGCGCGACGGACATCACCGGGTTCGGCCTGCTCGGGCACGCGTCGCAC
This sequence comes from Gemmatimonadaceae bacterium, assembly GCA_025931335.1. Taxonomy (GTDB): domain Bacteria; phylum Gemmatimonadota; class Gemmatimonadetes; order Gemmatimonadales; family Gemmatimonadaceae; genus JAICNG01. The sequence goes on from JAICNG010000101.1 coordinate 8,769, forward strand.
ATCGCGCGGGCCAGCAATGTCTCGCTGGAGATCCGTGCACGGGATGTTCCGGTGCTCCCGGGCGCACGAGAAGCGTGGCGCGGCGGGGCGCGAACGGGCGGCGCGGAGCGCAACGCACGGTATCTCGAGCCGCTGGTCGCGTGGGGGTCCTCCAGCGACGAGGATCGCGCGCTGCTCGTGGACCCGCAGACCTCTGGCGGGCTCCTCGTCGCGCTGCCAGTGGCCGCGGCGCGCGATTACATTGCGCAGGTGACCGGAGCCGTGGAGATCGGCGCCGTCATCGCACGCGGGACGCACGCGATCACACTCGCGTAAGCGTGGGGGCGGATGGGGCCTGGTGGCTTCCCTGGTCTTCAAAACCAGTGTGACCTGACCACGTCGGGTTGGGTGGGTTCGATTCCCGCACGCTCCCGCCACGCGATCCTCGAACCGTGTTTCGCCATGCGATCTCTCGCGCTGCCCGCGTTCGGCGTCCTCCTCGCGGTGTCGACGCTGCCGGCGCAGGCTCCCGTCGATTCCGTGCGCGCCGACAGCGTTCGCGCCGCCGTCGCGCCCGAGCCGGTGGCGGCGGGCGCGCGGGCAACGCGCGATACGGTGGGCGGCCCGCCGATCTCCCCGAGAAGTGCCTTCCTGCGATCGCTGATCGTCCCTGGCCTGGGACAGGCCGCGCTCGACCGCGGGACGGCGGGGGGCATCTTCGTCTCGCTCGAGGCCCTTTCGCTCCTCATGACCATCAAATCGAAGCGAGATCTGCGCGTCGCGCGACGCCTGGAGGGGGATAGCGTCTTCTTCGGCATCGACGCTGATGGCGACACCCTGTTCGCCTCGAGTCCGCTCGCGGGCCGCGTGCGCGCTCGCAAGCAGCACGTCGAGGACTGGGTGGCCCTCCTCATCTTCAATCATCTGTTCGCGGCCGCCGATGCCTTCGTCGCGGCGCAGCTCTGGGATGTGCCCGCGCGCGTTTCGGTGCAGCGCGACGGCGACCGCACGCGCCTCACCGCGACCGTCCGGTGGTAGCCGCGTCCAACGCGAACGCGCCGATCGGGGTGTTCGACTCCGGCATCGGTGGCCTCACCGTCGTGCGCGAGCTGATGCGCCAGCTGCCTGACGAGCGCATCATTTACTTCGGCGACACCGCGCGCGTCCCTTACGGGCCCAAGAGCCCGGATACGGTCCGGCGATATGCGCGCGAGATCGCCACCTGGCTCCAGCACCAGGGCGTGAAGGCGATCGTTGTCGCCTGCAACACCGCGACGGCACACGCCCTCGACACACTCGAGGAGGAGTTCTCCTTTCCGATCATCGGCGTCGTCGAGCCGGGAGCGCGCGCGGCGGTGCGCGCGTCGCACGGCGGTCCCATCGGGGTCATCGGCACGGCCGGCACGATCGGGTCGGGCGCCTACGAGCGCGCCATTCGCGCCCTCGCGCCGCAGGCGCGCATTGCCGCTCGCGCATGCCCGCTGTTCGTTCCCCTCGTGGAAGAAGGGTGGCTCGACCGTCATGCCACGCGCCTCATTGCCGACGACTACCTCGTCCCGCTCCGACAGGAGCACGTCGACACGCTCGTGCTGGGATGCACGCACTATCCTCTGCTCAAGCCGCTGATCGCCGATGTCATGGGGCGCGACGTGCAGCTCATCGACAGTGCCCACGAGACCGCCGCCGAGACCGCGCGCGTGCTCGACGCAGTCGGGCTGCGCGCGCAGGGAAGCCTGACGTGCCCGCACCGGTTCGTCGCGTCCGACGCACCGGAGCAGTTTCTACGGATGGGCCAACGTTTTCTCGGTACCGCGATCGATCGCGTCGAGACGGTGACTCTGGGCTGACCCGTCCCAGGCGCGCAGCTCGATGCGCTCCGGCGTCAGCACGAGGTAGGTCGGGGCATCGAGCCACGAGCCCGCGTTCGCGTACACGCTGCCATGTCCCATGCGCTCGAGTGCCGGTACGTGGGAGTGTCCGAAGACGAGCAGATCCAGCGCCTTGTTCGCCCCGAGGGTCTCCTGCGCGACGGCGCGTAACCCGGCACCGGCGTCGCGCGCGCGGTACGTTCGGCTGGCCGTCGACGAGCCGCGCGCGAGGCGCGTGCCCCAATCCGGATGCAGCCATCGGAACGCGCGCATCGATAGCGGGTGACGAAGGACCCGCCTGAGCGCGCGATACCGGCGATCCTCTCGAGTGCGAAGCCCATCGCCGTGGTCGATGCGCGTTCGCCACCCCGCCGCGACTCCCTCCCATGCGCCGAGCTGATAGCGGACGCCGACATCGCGCGACAGGAACTCGCCCCCCCAGCAATCGTGGTTGCCGGCGACCATGAGGACGTCCACGCCCGCGTCGCGCAGATCGGCGAGCGCCGCGAGCGTGCGGAAGTGGTCGCGCGGGATCACCGTCTTCCACTCGAACCAGAAATCGAACAGATCCCCGTTGACGACCAGTGACTTGGCGTGTTCGGGAAGGCGACGGAGAAAAGCCACGAGCCGGCGCTCGAGCTCCGGCGGCCCCACGCCGAGGTGCGTGTCGCCGATGATGTAGCAGGGGGAAGCTAGCACGCGCACATTCTATCGTGCTTGTGCTCCCTTTCCAAAAGTGGAAGCCTCCCCCTCCACTCCGCGCTCCCGTGGCCCTACCTTAGAGGAGGTCGCCTCCGAAGGGCCGGACCCCGGCCCCTCCCCAGAGTCCCGTGGTGGTGGTCATGTCCGCAAAGCGGTTTATCGAGCCTGTGGCGACGGCGGCGCCCGCTGCCTCGGCCACTCCCGACGCGGGGCCGCGGCTCCACCGGAGCGAGCCTTCCGATCACCCGGTGCGCAACCCCGGGGTGCCGCTGGACCTGGACATCGTGCGCGCCATCCGCGTGAACCGGAGCGCCGTCGAGCGGCGGGCCGCCACGATCCCGACTCGCCGCACGGTGAAGAAGCAGTGGCAGGCGGCGTGGCTGCTGCGCGCGATCACGCTCATCGATCTCACGACACTGTCGGGCGACGATACCCCGGGCACGGTGCGGCGCCTGTGCGCGAAGGCGCGGCGGCCGCTCCGCGACGACCTCACCGGCGCGTTAGGCGTCGACGAGCTTGGCATCACCGTCGCGGCCGTCTGCGTCTACCACGCGATGGTGCCGACGGCCGTCGAGGCGCTCGCCGGCACCCGCATCCCCGTGGCCGCCGTGTCGACGGGCTTTCCGGCCGGCCTGAGTCCGCTCGAGGAGCGCGTCGCGGAAATCGGTGCCTCGGTCGCCGCCGGGGCGCGCGAGATCGACGTCGTCATCACGCGCGCACACGTCCTCACCGGGAACTACGAGGCGCTCTACGACGAGGTGCGCCAGTTCCGCGACGCCTGCGGCGACGCCCACATGAAAGCGATCCTCGCCACCGGCGAGCTCGGAACGTTAGGCAACGTGGCACGCGCCAGCATGGTGGCGATGCAGGCCGGCGCCGACTTCATCAAGACGTCCACGGGGAAGGAGGGCGTGAACGCGACGCTCCCCTTTGCCCTCGTCATGTGCCGGATGATTCGCGAATACCAGGAGCGCACTGGCTACGCCGTCGGATTCAAGCCCGCGGGTGGGATCCGGTCGGCGAAGACGGCGCTCGAGTACCTGTACCTCATCAAGGACGAGCTCGGCGATCGGTGGCTGCGCGCCGACCTGTTCCGCTTCGGCGCCAGCACGCTGCTCACCGACATCGAGCGCCAGCTCGAGCACTTCGTGACGGGACGCTACGCGGCCGCGTACCGGATGCCGATGCCGTGAGCTCGAGAGAAAGCATTTGTTTGACCGCAGAGGACGCGGAGGAACGCAGAGGACTGCAACTGCGAACCCCCTTGCCAGCGCTCCCGCCGGTGACGTTGCTCTGCATACCTCTGCGTCCTCCGCGTAAAAAAAAGGTTCTTCTCGAAATATCGGGATTGTCTGAAGCCTGGCTGCGGTCCCCAAGCGGCCACGAACAGCTGAAACTGCCAACTGACCCGAATAACAACACGAATTACGCGAATTGCCTCTTGCGATTCGAACTCGGCTTCTGGTAACAACAATGTGCCGTTGGGCTTGTGTGCGGAGGGTTGCG
>JAICNG010000072.1 GCA_025931335.1 Gemmatimonadaceae bacterium
GATTCTTCGACGGCAAAAACAGCACGGCAACGGCAATTTTACCGCAGAGAACGCAGAGGACGCAGAGAACCGTCAACCACAGCGGCTTTTGACAACGACTCCCAGCGGGTGCAGTCCTCTGCGCTCTCCGCGTTCTCTGCGGTAGAATTGTCGTCGCGGTTGCCGTCGCCCTTACTGCGACTGCACTCACCAATACAGACGCAGTTCACTAGGAGCCAGGAGGCAGGGATCAGGGGTGGAAAAGCGCGGCAGCTTCGCTGCCGCGCTCATCTGATGAGGGCCGCACGCGCGAAGCGCGGCGGCCCTTTCCACCCTGACCCCTGGCCCCTGACCCCTGCCCCTGACTCTAAAGGGTTTCCCCTACGCCAATCGGGATCGTCCCCACAGACAGGCGCGCAGCGCACGGCGTACACTTCGGCATCGCGGTACATTCCGCCTATGCGAGGTGAATGACATGCGCCTCTCGAAACCGAAGCGTCGCTGGGTCAGGCCGGCTCGACCCGCCGTGTACGGAGCCCCGCGGGTGGGCGGCGCTCTCATCGACGAGCAGCTTCCCCGTTACGACTTTCGCGACGCGTTCCAGGTGGTCATCATCGCGTCCGCGGATGTGGTGTACGACGCCGTCAAGCGACTCGACCTCCCCGCCCTGACGACGCTGGGCGCCTTCGAGCCGATCGCGGAGCGACCTGGTGGTGGCGAGCTCGTCCTCGGAGCGATCGGCAGCCCATGGCGCTCGGACTGCGGACCGGTTCGCTTCGCGACCAGCGACTTCGCCGCCTTCACGATGCCGGGCTTCGCCAAGATCGCGTGGAGCTGGATCGTCAAGCCGCTCGGGTCTGGCCAGTCGCTCCTGGTGGTCGAATGGCGCATGCAGCTCACCGATGAGGAGGCGCGCGCCGCGTTCGGCCGGTTCTGGCCTGGAGTGGCCGATGGCGTTCGGCGCCTCGCGCGAACGGCGCTCGCTCGCGTCAAGCACGACTGCGAGCAGGCGGCGATGGCACCGGTCCGTCACGATGACGAATGACGCGGCCCATCCGGTTCGCATTCGTGTCGAGCCGTCGCTGGACGGGCGGAATCGCCTAACGACCGCCTTCCGGTTCATTCTGGCGATCCCGCACCTCATCCTCGTCGGCGGGCCGCTCACCGTCGCGCTGGCGTGGACCTCGAGCGGCAGCCAGCAGACGGATTACGATTGGAGCGCGGGGGGCGGCGTGCTCGGGGCGGTGGCGGCGGTCTCCGCCATCCTCGCCTGGTTCGCGATCATTTTCACCGGGCGTCACCCGCCGGGCCTGTGGGGCCTCGCCGCGTTCTACCTTCGCTGGCGCGTGCGGAGCGCCGCCTACATGGCGCTCCTGCGCGACGAGTATCCGCCCTTCGGCGATGAGCCATATCCCGCCGCGCTCGACGTGGCCCAGCGCGATGCGCCGCGGAATCGCGTGAGCGTGGCGTTCCGGATCATCCTCGTCATTCCCCACCTGATCGCGATCGCGCTGCTCGGCATCGCGTGGGGCATTACGAGCGTGATCGCGTGGTTCGCGATCCTGTTCACCGGCCGATTTCCCGAGGGGCTGTACCGCTTCGGCGTCGGCGTACTGCAATGGAACATCCGCGTCGAGGCGTATCTGCTCCTGCTGCACGACGACTATCCGCCGTTCTCGCTCGCGCTCGCTGCGTGAGGGGCAAGTCCAAGGAGGATTCCGACGACCTGCGTGGTGATTGATGTGATGTGCGCGGGGGCCACGGACGGCTGAGCCCGAATGACGCGAATTGACGCGAATGACTCCGGGTGCACTCCAGGCTCGGACAGGCGCAGCGCTCCATTCGCCTTGCTTCGGGCAATTCGCGACGAGCAGTACGTGGCCCCTGCGGATCGTTGTTGATGGCACATCGCACGAGCGAATGAGCAGCACGAAGCCGACGAAATATCAGGTGTATTCCGACTTGCAGCGTGGTACCTGGAGCGGTACAAGTCGAGCGTCCGCCGCGGCGCGGCTGGATGACGGAGCGTACACGCGCGTCACGCGGCCCTCATTCTGGAGGTGTTCGCCATGTTGATGCCGACTGCCGTCCCGTGGGCCGAAGACGAGGATCTCGGCTCCTTCCTGGAGCGACGGAAAGTCTCACGCCGGGAATTCCTGGGCTTCTGCGCCGAGATCACGGCGATCCTCGGGCTCGCCAGCACCATGGCCCCACAGGTCGCCGAGGCGTTGCAGGCGATCAGGCGCCCGAGCGTCATCTGGCTCCAGCTCCAGGAATGCACCGGGTGCGTCGAGAGCGTCGTTCGCACGGCCGAGCCGACGATCGGTGATCTCGTGCTCGACGTCGTCTCGCTCGACTATCAGCACACGCTGATGGCGGCGGCTGGGCATCAGGCGGAGAAGGCGCTCCAGGATTCGATGGCGGCGAACCGCGGAAAGTACCTGCTCGTCGTCACGGGATCGGTTCCGCTCAACGCGAACGGGGTCTACACCACGATCGGGGGCCGCACCGCGAAAGTCATCCTCGAGGAAGCGGCCAGCGGGGCGGCGGCGGTGATCGCCGTCGGCGCGTGCGCGCACTGGGGAAGCGTCCAGGCGGCGCGCCCCAACCCCACGGGCGCCGTCGGCGTCGGCGACATCGTGAAGGACAAGCCGGTGGTGAACATCGCCGGATGTCCTCCGATCGGCGACGTCGTCACCGCGACGATCGTGCACTACCTGACGTTCGGCCGCGTGCCAGAGCTCGACTACGACGGGCGTCCAATGTTCGCCTACGGCGCGCGCATTCACGACCAGTGCCCGCGGCGCGCGAACTTCGATGCCGGCCAGTTCGTCGAGGAGTTCGACGACGCGGCCGCTCGCAAGGGGTGGTGTCTGTACCACGTCGGGTGCAAGGGACCGGCGACGTTCTCGCCCTGCCCGATCTTCATGTGGAACACACGGACGAGCTGGCCGATCGGCGCCGGACATCCCTGCATTGGCTGCACCGAGCGGGGATTCTGGGACACGATGAGCCCCTTCTACACTCGCATGCCTAACGTCGCCGGCGTGGGCGTCGAGCGCACCGCCGATGTCATCGGCGCGGCGCTGGCGGTCGGCGCGACGGCGGGGGTGCTCGCGCATGCCGCCGCCACGGGCGTGCATCGCGTCCGCGAGCGGCGCGCTGGCCGGGAGCTCCCGGTCGTCTCGGGGCCGAACGCGCCGCCTCCACCGACCACACCGCCGACCAACCCCGAGGGGAGGTGACCATGGCTACGACCAAGGTCGTCGTCGATCCCATCACCCGCATCGAGGGGCACCTCCGCATCGAGGCGCTGGCCGAGAATGGGCGCATCGCCAACGCGTGGGCGACATCGACGCAGTTCCGCGGCATCGAGATCATCATGCAGGGGCGCGACCCGCGCGACGCATGGGCGTTCACCCAGCGCATCTGCGGAGTGTGCACCGTCGTGCACGCGGTGGCGTCGTGTCGCGCCGTCGAGGACGCGCTCGACATCCGCATCCCCGCCAACGCCAACATCATCCGCAACCTGATGGTGGGAATGCAGTTCGTGCAGGACCACGTGATGCACTTCTACCACCTGCACGCGCTCGACTGGGTGGATGTCGTCAGCGCGCTCAGTGCCGATCCCGCTCGCTCGGCCCAGATCGCCGCGTCGATCTCGCCCTGGCCCAACAACTCGGCGACGTACTTCCGTGAAGTGCAGAACCGCGTGAAGACCTTCGTCCAGAGTGGGCAGCTCGGGATCTTCACCAACGGCTACTGGGGACATCCCGCCTACAAGCTGCCGCCGGAAGTGAATCTCATCGCGGTGGCGCACTATCTCGAAGCGCTCGATTGGCAGCGCGATGTCATCCGGCTGCACACGGTCTTCGGCGGGAAGAACCCGCACCCGAACTTCCTCGTCGGCGGGATGGCGTCGGCGATCAACCTCGACGAGACGGCGACGATCAACGCCGAGCGCCTGACGGACATCCACGACATGATCGCGCGCGCGCAGCGATTCGTGGAGCAGGTGTACTGGCCCGACCTCGTCGCCATCGCCGGCTTCTACAAGGAGTGGGCGGCGATCGGCGCGGGAACGGGGAACTATCTCGCCTGCGGCGAGTTTCCGCGCGCCGACATTCGCGATGTCGAGTCGCTCTATTTCCCGCGCGGCATCATCCTCAACCGCGACCTCGGTCGAGTCCACTCGTACGATGAGAAGGCGGTGGCGGAGTTCATCCACAGCTCGTGGTACGAGTACTCCAACGGCGACGCGGCGGGGCTGCATCCGTACGAGGGCGAGACGAAGCCGAACTACACCGGACCGCCGACCCCGTGGACGTACCTCCAGGACGAGAAGCAGAAGTACACGTGGATGAAGGCGCCGCGCTACGAGGGGAAGCCGATGGAGGTCGGGCCGCTGGCGCGCATGCTGGTGGCGTACGCGTCCGGCCACGAGGAGGCCCGCGCGCTGATCGGCGAGGCGTTAGGCAAGCTGGGTGTCGGGGCCCCGGCGCTCTTCTCGACGCTCGGGCGCACCGCCGCGCGGGGCATCGAGACCGTGCTGCTCGCCCGGCAGCTCCCCCGATGGTACGACGATCTCGTTGCGCGCATCAAGGGCGGCGACGTCCGCACCTTCGAGGGCTCCCGGTGGGAGCCATCGTCCTGGCCGTCGGAGGCGCGAGGATACGGGTACCTCGACGCACCCCGCGGCGCGCTCGGCCACTGGGTCCGCATCAACGACGGCAAGATCAGCAACTACCAGTGCGTCGTTCCGAGCACCTGGAACTGCTCCCCGCGCGATGCGCAGGGACAGATGGGACCGTACGAGGCGGCGCTCACGAGCAATCATCCGCTCGTCGATCCCGAGCGGCCGATCGAGATCCTGCGCACCATCCACTCGTTCGACCCGTGCATGGCGTGCGGCGTCCACGTTCTCGACGCGACCGGCAAGGTCATTACGGAGGTGAAGGTACAATGACCGAACAGCTTGGCGGCACCGTCGATACGGCGCGGGCGCGCGGGGTCGCGCATCCGGCCGACACCCCGGTCGGCACCTTCCGCTGGGTCTACCTGTGGCATTGGCCCATCCGTGCCATGCACTGGGTGGCCGCCCTCTCGATCATGCTCCTGATCTTCACCGGCTTTGTCATCGGCCGACCCTATTACCTGCCGGCTGGTCAGGTCACCGGCGAGTTCTTCATCGGGTGGATGCGGCTGATTCACTTCATCGCGGCCGGCGCGCTCGTGGCAACGGTCATCGTGCGCATCTACTGGCTCTTCGCCGGGAATCGCTACGAGCGGTTCAACGCACTGCTTCCGGTGCGCGGGCGTGACTGGGTCAACATGCTCAAGCAGGTCAAGTACTACCTCATGATCCACCCCGAGCGGGCGCCGCACTACCTCGGCCACAACCCGCTTCAGCAGCTGTCGTACACTCTGATCTACGTCGTCGCGGCGGTGATGATCATCACCGGCTTCGCGATGTACGGGCAGGCGAATCCGGGCGGGCTCATTCGCGGCGCGACGCTCTGGGTGCCGCAGCTGGTCGGAGGCATCCAGAACGTGCGGCTCATTCACCACGTCCTCACGTGGGTGTTCCTCATCTTCATTCCGATTCACATCTACCTGTCCGTGCGCGCGGACATCCTCGAGCGCGGCGGGACGATGTCGTCGATCATCACCGGCGGGCGCTTCGTCCGCTCTGATGAGGAGTTCGTCGATGGCTAGCGCTCGACGTGGAACGACCGTGATCGGGCTCGGGAATCCGCTGATGGGCGACGACGGGCTCGGCCTTCTCGCGGCGCAGCGCCTCCAGGAGGAATGGATCCTTCCCCCCGAGGTGCAGGTCGTCGATGGCGGCACGTGGGGCATGAACCTCCTGCCCATCATCGATGAGGCGGAAGAGCTGCTGCTGATCGACGCGATCAACCAGGACATGCCGCCGGGAACGCAGATCGTGCTCGGCCGCGACGAGATCCCGCGCGCGCTGGCGATGAAGGTCTCGCCTCACCAGATCGATCTGTCCGAGGTGATCGCCCTCGCGGAGCTGCGCGGCACGCTCCCCGAGCGAATGACCGCGATCGGCCTTCAGCCGGAGCGGGTGGAGTTCGGGGCGCCGCTGTCGCCATCGGTCGACCGTCACATCGATCAGCTCGCGGCGATGGCGGCGTATCAGCTCGAGCTGTGGGGCCACCGGTGCGAGTACCGGTTCCGGAGGTCGCATGCATGAGATGAGCGTCGCGCTCGAGGTGTGCCGCATCGCGGAGGCACGCCTGGCGCACGAGAAGCTGGATCGCCTCGTCGGGGTCGGCGTCGTCGTTGGCGATCAGGCCGGCATCGAGCCGGCCAACCTCCAATTCTGCCTCGACACGCTGCTGGCCCAGCCGCCCTTCCGCAGGGCGACGGCCAGGATCGAGCGCTGCGTGGGAGACACGCTGCGCGTCGACTACCTGGAGGTCGACGAATGACGGTCCGGGTGATCGACGTCCGCGAATCGGTGATGGCGCGGAACAACGAGATCGCCGCGACGGTCCGCCAGCGGGTGGAGGCCGAGGGGGTGCTCGCGCTCAACCTCGTCTCGTCCCCCGGGGCCGGGAAGACGACGCTGCTCGAGCGCACGCTCGACGCGTTAGGCGATGAGATGGCGATCGCCGTCGTCACCGGCGACGTGCAGACGCAGAACGACGCCGACCGCATCGCCCGCCACACGTCGGCTCTCGTCCAGGCCGTCGTCACCGGCGGCGCCTGTCATCTCGACGCACGCCAGGTCGATCGTGCGCTGGAAGCCATCGATCTCGCGCACACCGATCTGCTCGTCATCGAGAACGTCGGCAACCTCGTGTGCCCGGCGGCGTGGGACCTGGGCGAGCACGCGAAGATCGTCCTCTTCTCGGTCACCGAAGGGGAGGACAAACCGCTCAAGTACCCGCGCATGTTTCGCGAGGCGCGCGGTGCCGTGATGACCAAGATCGATTTGCTCCCGCACCTGTCGTTCGATCTGGCGCGCGCCGTCGGCGCCATGCGCGAGGTGAACCCGGAGCTCGAGATCTTCCTCACCTCGGCCACGACCGGCGACGGGATGGATGCGTGGCTCGGCTACTTGCGTCGCGAGGTGGCGCGCGCGTCGACCGCACACGGCGCGCTGCGCGGATGACCAGCCCTCTCACCCAGACCGACCACCCCGCCCTTCGTCTTCACGTGCGGGGTATCGTGCAGGGCGTCGGCTTTCGCCCGTTCGTGCATCGCCTCGCCTCGCGCCACGCGCTCGCCGGATGGGTGCGCAACCGGGAGACCGGCGTCGAGATCGTCATCGCCGGAAACCCCGAGTCGCTGAATGCCTTCATGCATGATCTCCGCGCGGAGGCGCCCCCGCTCGCCGAGATCGCGGACCTCGAGGCGACGCCATGCGATGCGTACGGTGCATCGACGTTCACGATCGTTTCGAGCACCGACGCCACCGCCGAGCGGCAGCCGGTCGCTCCCGACGTCACCACCTGCGATGCCTGCGTTCGGGAGCTGAACGACCCCGCCAATCGCCGCCATCAGTACCCGTTCATCACGTGCACCGACTGCGGGCCCCGGTACACCGTGATCGAGCGGATGCCATACGACCGCGAGCGCACGAGCATGCGCGCGTTCACACAATGCGATGCGTGCCGGCAGGAATATCAGACGCCCGGTGACCGGCGCCATCACAGCGAAACGAACAGTTGCCCCGACTGTGGCCCATCGCTGTCCCTTCGCGACGCCGCGGGAGGAACGACGCATGGCCTCCAATGCCTTGGAGACGCCGTGCGCCTCCTCCGACGGGGAGCGATCGTCGCACTGCGCGGGCTCGGCGGCTTCCATCTCGCGGTCGACGCGACCAACGACGCGGCGGTCATGCGTCTGCGCCGGGCAAAGCACCGTGACGCGAAGCCCTTCGCGCTGATGGTCCGCTCGCTCCCTGACGCACTCGCGATCGCCGCGATGAGCGATGCCGAGGTGCGGCTCCTCACGGCGCGCGAGCGACCGATCGTCATCGTGCCCCGTCGCACCGACGCCGCGCTCGCTCCGTCGGTCTCTCCGGGGATGACGACCGTCGGGCTCATGCTCCCGTACACGCCGCTGCACCACATGCTACTCGAGATGACCGGCGTACCGCTCGTCATGACGAGCGGCAATCTGAGCGACGAGCCCATCTGCGCGAGCATCGACGAGGCCGTCGAACGGCTCCACGGGATCGCCGACGCGTTCCTCGTGCACGACCGCGAGACCGTCTCGCGTGTCGACGACTCGGTGATGCGCGTTGCGGCCGGATCGCCGCTCTTCCTGCGCCGCGCGCGTGGCTTCGCGCCGCTCCCCGTGCCTCTTCCGGTGGCGGTGCCCGCTCGTCAGGCGATTCTCGCCGTCGGAGCGCACCTCAAGAACACGGTCACGCTCGCCGCCGACCGGTCCGCATACGTGAGTCCGCACGTCGGCGATCTCGACTCACTCGAGACGCTCCTGCACTTCCGCGCGACGGTCACACGCCTGGCGGACCTCTTCCACATCGAGCCCGCCATTGTGGCTCGCGATCTCCACCCGGGCTATCTCTCGACGGCCGAGGCGGAGCGGCGTCGCGTATCGAGGCGGGTGGTCGTTCAACACCATCATGCCCACGTGGCGGCCGTGTGCGCCGAGCATGGCGTCACGCAACCGGTGGTCGGCGTCGCGTACGACGGCACGGGCTTCGGCGATGACGGAACGGTGTGGGGAGCCGAGATCCTCGTGGCCGATCTGACGACGTACGAGCGGGTGGCCCATCTACGACCCGTGCCTCTGCCGGGCAGTGAGCTCGCGATCAGGAATCCCTGGCGCTCGGCGCTCGGGTACCTCGCGCTCGAGCCGGCGATGGAGCCTCTGTTCGCGCGCGCCTTCGAGGGCGTGGAAGAGCGCGACGTCAGCATCGCCAGGCGTCAGCTGGAACGTCGCGTGAACACGCCGGTCGCGTCCTCGATGGGTCGCCTCTTCGACGCGGCCGCCGCCATCCTCGGCGTCAGGCGGCACGCGCGGTTCGAGGGGCAGGCGGCGATGGAGCTCGAGGCGCTGGCGGGCCATCGTGACGGGGACAGGCTTCCCTTCCCGATCAGCGCCGACGCGGAGCAACGGCTCGTGATGGACCCGATGCCGCTACTGGCCGCGCTCGGAGAGCGCAGCGGGGCGGGCGTGCCCGTCGAGGCGCTCGCGGCGGCCTTCCACGACAGCGTGGTCGCAACGACTGTTGCCGTGGTGCGGAGGGTGTGCCAAGATCGGGGCATCGGGATCGTCGCGGTGGGCGGAGGCACCTTCCAGAACGCGCGCCTCGTGGCGACGTTCGCGCGCGAGGCGGCCGCGGCCGGCCTTCGCGTGCTCGTGCCGCGAGCCGTGCCGCCCAACGATGGAGCGATCAGTTACGGTCAGGCGGCCGTCGCGGCCGCGAGAATGGCGCGAGAGATCTCGTAAGGCGGCCGCGGGCCGCTGGAGGTTGCCATGTGTCTCGGGATTCCCGGTCAGATCATCGAGATCCACGACGACCACGGTGTCGCCATGGGGACGGTGGACTTCGGTGGAGTGCGACGCTCGGTGTGCCTCGCCTACGTCGCCCACGACATCGCTCCAGGTGACTACGCGATCGTGCACGTGGGCTTCGCGATCTCGAAGGTGTCGGAGGAGGACGCCAGGCGCACCTACGCCCTCCTCGAGGAGATGAGCCAGCTCGACGAGCTGGAGTGGCTGGCCGAGATCGCGCGCACCACGGCCGCCGAGGCGCCGCCCGTGGCTCCCATGACGGAGCGGGAGCGAGTGTCATGAAGTACCTCAGCGAATACCGCGACGCACGCATCGCGAAAGCGCTGGCTCGCCGCATTCAGGCCGCCGCATCGCGCCGCTGGGTACTCATGGAAGTGTGTGGGGGACAGACGCACACCATCGTGCGCCAGGGCATCGACGAGCTGCTCGGCGACGCCGTCGAGATGATTCATGGACCGGGATGCCCGGTGTGCGTCACGCCGCTCGAGCAGATCGACCGCGCCGTCGCGCTGGCGTCGCGCCCCGATGTCACGTTCACCTCCTTCGGCGACATGCTGCGTGTGCCGGGAAGCGACTGCGACCTTCAGCAGGTGCGCGCGCGCGGCGGCACGGTGCGCGTCGTGTACTCGCCGCTCGATGCGGTCGAATTGGCGCAGCGCAACCCGGACCGCCAGGTGGTGTTCTTCGCCGTCGGCTTCGAGACCACCGCCCCGGCCAACGCGATGGCCGTGTGGCGGGCGCATCAGCTCGGTGTGCGCAACTTCAGCATGCTCGTCTCGCACGTCACGGTGCCGCCGGCCATGATCGCGCTGCTCGAGGCGCCGGACAATCGCGTGCAGGGATTCCTCGCCGCCGGGCACGTCTGCACGGTAATGGGGTGGGACGAATACGAGCCGATCGCCGAACGGTATCACGTGCCGATCGTCGTCACCGGCTTCGAGCCGGTGGACATTCTCGAGGGCGTGCTCCTCGCCGTCACGCAGCTGGAGGCGGGAGAGGCGCGCGTCGAGAATCAGTACGTACGCTCGGTGCGGCGCGAGGGGAACATCGCGGCCCGCGACCTCATCGGGCGCGTCTTCCGTCTCGTGGACCGCAAGTGGCGCGGCATCGGAGAGATTCCGTCGAGCGGGCTCGCCATCCGCGAGGAGTACGCGGACTTCGACGCCGAGCTGCGCTTCGGGCTCCAGGACATCCACGCCAACGAGTCACCCGACTGCCGTGCCGGCGACGTGCTGCGCGGGCAGCTCAAGCCCATCGACTGTCCGATGTTCGGCAACGTCTGCACGCCGATGCATCCACTCGGCGCACCGATGGTGTCGTCGGAAGGGGCCTGCGCGGCGTACTTCACGGCCGGCCGGCTTCGCTCGCCCGTCGCAGGAGGTGTCCAATGACAGCGGTCAGCGTGCCCGGCGCCGGTCCCGCGTGCCCGACGCCAACGGTCGAGCGCGAGCGCGTGCTGCTCGGGCATGGATCGGGGGGAAAGCTGAGCGCCGCGCTGCTTCGCGACCACATCCTCCCCTGGTTCACGAGCCCCGCGCTCCGCGAGCTTGGCGACGCCGCCGTGGTGCCTGTGTCGGGGGCGGAGGTCGCGGTCTCGACCGATGCATTCGTCGTCAACCCACTCGAGTTTCCCGGCGGTGACATCGGCGTGCTCGCCATTCACGGGACGCTCAACGACCTTGCGATGGTGGGCGCCGATCCACGCTACATCACGGTCGGCCTCGTCATCGAGGAAGGGCTGCCGCTCGAGACGCTCGATCGCATCATCGCCTCGATGGCGCGAAGCGCGGAGCGTGCGGGTGTGGCGATCGTCGCCGGCGACACGAAGGTCGTGGAGCGCGGGAAGGCCGACGGCTTGTTCGTAACGACGACCGGCATTGGGACGTTCGACGGGAAGTTCCGCGCCGCGCCCACCCGCGCGCGCGATGGCGATGTCGTGCTCGTCTCGGGGCCCGTGGGAGCGCATGGGATGACCATCATGTCGGTGCGCGAGGGCCTCGGGTTCGAGACGGAGCTCACCAGCGACACCGCCGCGCTGCATCCGCTCGTGAGGCAGCTGCGGCAGGCCGTCGCCGATGAGATTCACGTCATGCGCGACCCCACGCGCGGAGGCGTCGCGAGCGCGCTCAACGAGATCGCCGCCGCGTCGCGCGTTGGCATCGAGCTCGAGGAGCAGTCGATTCCCGTCGACGCGCCCGTCTTCGCCGCCTGCGAGGTGCTAGGGCTCGACCCGCTGTACGTCGCGAACGAAGGGATCTTCCTGGCGATCGTCCCCGCGCCGGCGGCCGAGGCCGCGCTCGCGGCGCTGCGGGCGCATCCGCTGGGCGTGCGCGCCTGCAAGATCGGACGGGTGACGCACGCCAACGAGGGAACGGTGTGGGTCCGCACCGCGATCGGCGGGACGCGCGTCGTCGACATGTTGCCGGGAGATCAGCTGCCCCGTATTTGTTGACCGCTGGCGATCGCATCCCGCCGCCCAACCCGAGAGAGGTGCTCATGCCACGTCGCTCCGGTGTCTACATCGTTGCCACGCACCGCTGGTACATCGAGAGAACGGTCTGGCTGATTGCCGGCATCTATCTGCTGACGGCCACCGCACTCGCGCTATGGAGCAATCCGCTCTGGGTCGCGGCGATCATCGTGATGGGGATGGTGTCGGTCAACGTCTCGCTCACCGGCTTCTGCCTCATCGGCAACGCGCTCAAGCTGCTCGGCTTCACCCCGATGCTCGGGCGCACCCCGCCGACGCCGGGGAATCTCTATTTCATGCAGACCGACCGGTGGTACCTCGAGCGTCGCATCTATCTGGCGGTGGGCATCAACATCTCGATCGCGTCGGTGCTATCGCTCGTGCACAGCGTGTGGTGGCTCGCCTTCACCGGCTTCGTCGGCGTGGCGATGGTGTGGTTCGCGGCGACGGGATATTGCATTATGGCGAACGGGCTGTATTGGCTGGGAGCGGAGCCGCGGCTGGGGAAGAGCCGGGAGGCGGAGCACCTGGGGGTCGAGGGGTCGAGGGATCAAGGGGTCGAGGGATGGAAAAGGCGCGGCGGCTGCGCTGCAGCCGACCGCGCCTCATCGGATGAGCGCCGCGGCAGCGCCGCGGCGCCTTTCCACCCCTCGACACCTTGATCCCTCGACCCCTTGATCCCCTATCTCAACGCCACCTGCCCCTGCCTCGCGTAATCAATCGCGTGGCCTAACAAGCGCGCGGCTTCCTGCGGAGCATGGAATCCCATCGAGTTCTCCGCCTCGACGAAATCGGTGAGAAACTGCGCCTTGCGCTGGAAGTTGCGCGCCTGCGCTACCCGCGGGTTGGCGCTGTCCGCGCGCACGGCGGCCGCGATGTCGCGCGTGAGCGCGAGCACCGCGTCCAGCGCGAGATTGCGCAGCTCGAAGGTGCGGTCCTGAATGCGCTCCACGCGCGCGCGCATCTCATCCTCGCTGAAGCGATGACAGGTCTGGCACGCGCGATTGATGTTGAGCATCGGGCTGCGCACGTGGTGGTCGCTCACCTTCATCGCCCCCACGCGCGTGTACGGCATGTGACAATCGGCGCAGGCGACGCCGGCACGCGCATGGATGCCCTGGTTGTAGGTCTCGAACTCGGGGTGCTGCGCCTTGAGCGTCGGCGCGCCGCTCGTGGCGTGCGTCCAGTCGCGGTGCCCGTTCGCCTCGTAGTACGCGAGGATGCTGTCGCCGCTGAGCCCCTTGGCCCAGGGATAGACCAGACGCTTCTCCGGACCCTGGAAGTAGTACTCCACGTGGCACTGCCCGCAGACGAACGTGCGCATCTCCTGCCGCGTCGCGTTGGCGTTCACGTCGTAGTCACGCACGCCCTCGCTCGCGCGCAGCGCGCGCATCCCCTCCATGAACGCAGGCCGCGTCACCCGCAGCTGCATGCTGCTCGGATCGTGACAGTCGATGCACGCGACCGGATGCTCGACCAGCTTCCGCGCCTCGGCGTACGGCATCGCGTTCACGCGCTCGAAGCCCCGGACGATGTCGCCGGCGCCTGCACGCGTGTACGCGGCGTACATCGAGGCGTGACAGTTGAGGCAGGTGCCCGGCTGCTTGGCGACGATCTGCCGCTCGGTGTACGTCTGATCGTCGAGCATGTACGCGTGACCGCGCTCCTCGCGGAAGTCGTGCGCGAACGCGTATCCCGCCCAGAACTCGCGAAGCCGAGGATCTTCCGTGAGCCGCGACTGCGCGACCACCGACCGCGGATCGGCATCGCTCGGCGTCCGCGGAAGCGCTTCGCTCCCGCCGTACCGCGTCCGTACCTGATCGACCGTGCGACGGTACGAGTCGTACTGGATGGGGAAGTTCTTCCCCCACTCAGCGGGATCGGTGGTGCTGTCGGTCAGCGTCACCACCCGGTAGAAGGGATTTCGGGCTTCCTGCCGGCGCTCGAAGATGTTCGTGAGGAGCGCTGCGAGTGCGATCGTCACCGCAGCGGCGCCAAGAATCAGAGCCGCCCAGGTGAGAAGCCGCCGCCGATCTCGCGACGGCTCGCGGGAGGGTTCCGTCATCGTGCGACACTCCGGGCATCAGAACTCATGGAATCACCTCACCCAATGGCCAACGCGAGCATGACAGCGAACACACGACAGACGCTCGCCACTCTCGTCCCCCGCCCCGTGCTCGATGGACGCGACGATCTCTTCGTGGCAATGGCGACATGCACCTTCCGTAACCTCGTGATTCCTCGGCGTAATGCGAAGGGGATCCGGGTATCGCCCGGTCGTGAAGTAGAACGAGTGCCAGAACCCGTTCGACGCCTTCGTCGCGTACTTCCCGATGAACGAGTGCGGCGTGTGGCAGTCGTTGCAGACGGCCACCGCGCGATGGCTCGACTTGGTCCATGCCGCGAAGTGCTCTCCCATGACGTGGCAGTTCGCGCACGCCGCCGGATCGTTCGTGAGGTACGACGCCCCCCGAGCATACCCGAACGTGAACACGCCGAGGCCGAGCGTCGCGCCGAGGAGCAGGAGGAGCGTGGCTTTGGCGAGCATGGAGTCGGAAATGGGGATCGAGGGATCACGGTGTCGGGGGATCGAGGGCACGTATTCGAGATCTCGACCGGCGCCCTCGATCCCTCGACACCTTGATCCCTCGATCCCAGGTTTTTCGTTCTTCGCGTCAGGAGCCGACAATGCAACCGAGAGCGCTGGTAGTTTCGCTCATTCTCGCCTGTTCCGCACTCCCCCTCCCCCTCCCCCTCCCCGCCCAGCGGAACGTCAATCAGCAGGACCTTCAGGCTCTGCGCGCACGACGCGACTCGCTCGAGCGCGAGCTCCACTCGGTGGCGATCGTCGAGCGAAAGCTGATGATCCCAATGCGCGATGGGGTGCGCATGCAGTTCGACGTCTACCGCCCCAGGAACGTCGAAAAGGCGCCCGCGATCTTCGTGCGCACGCCGTACAACATGAACTTCTGGGACGTCAACAATGGCGCGCCCGCCGACATGACCGCGCAGCTCACGGCGGTGAAGCGCGGCTACGCCTACGTGGGCGCCAACGAGCGCGGGCACTTCTACTCCGAAGGCAACTACGACATCCTCGGGCCCCCGATCAGCGATGGCGTCGACGAGATCCAGTGGATCGCCTCGCAACCGTGGTCGAACGGCAAGGTCGGGCTGATCGGCTGCTCATCGACGGCCGAGTGGCAGATGGCGGTCGCGGCGCGGGCGCCGAAGGGACTGGCGACGATCATCCCGCAGGGATTCGGCGCCGGCGTCGGCCGCGTGAAGCCGTACTACGAGCAGGGGAACTGGTATCGCGGCGGCGCCACGCAGATGCTCTTCATCTCCTGGATCTACGGCCAGCAGAACCAGGCACGGCCGATGTTCCCGCGCGACGCCTCACAAAAGGACCTGATCGCGGGCGCCAGGATGTTCGACCTGGCTCCGCGCATGCCGCCCGTCGATTGGTCGAAAGCGTTCTGGCACCTCCCGGTGCGCGACATCATCAGGGCCGTCGACGGCCCGCGCGGTGTCTTCGCCGACTCCATGCCCGGCATCGCCACCGGCGGCTACATGGTGCGGCGCACGCCGAACGATTCGGCGTGGTATCGCGGCGGGCTGTTCCACGACGACATGAAGATCAACGTCCCCGGGCTGTGGATCATGTCCTGGTACGACGTGAGCACCGGGCCGAATCTGGCGACGTTCAATCACGTGCGCCGCACCGCCGATCCCGCCATCGGCGAGCAGCAGCACGTGATCATCGCGCCGACGCTGCACTGCGCGATGCGTCGGGCAACCGAGAACACGATCGTCGGCGAGCGGAGCATGGGCGACGCCCGCTACGACTACGAGTCGCTCACCTGGGCGTGGTGGGACCAGTTCCTCAAGGGAGAAAAGAACGGCTTGCTCGACACGCTGCCCAAGGTCCGCTACTACACGATGGGCATCAACAAATGGCAGACGAGCGACACCTGGCCCCCGCGCGGTGCGCAGCCGATGACGTTCTACCTGTCGAGCAACGGGAAAGCGAACACGCGGAACGGTGACGGGAAGCTGACCCTTCAGCCGCCGTCACGAAACCGCCCCGACAACTTCACCTACGATCCGATGAACCCCGTCCCATCGCTCGGCGGCAACGTCTGCTGCCAGGGGAATGCGCTCAGCGGCGGGTCAATGGATCAGCAGAAGATAGAGGATCGGCAGGACGTTCTCGTCTACACCTCCGACCCACTGACGGAGGGGATCGAGGTGAGCGGGCCGATCGACGTCGTCGTCTACGTCTCCTCGGATCGGAAGGACACCGACATCACCGTCAAGCTGCTCGACGTCTATCCGGATGGGAAAGCGTACAACCTCGACGAGACGATCCAGCGGCTGCGCTACCGCGACGGCTACGACAGGGAGGTGTTCATGGAGCCCGGCAAGACGTACAAGGTCGCGCTCCAGCCGATGACGACGAGCAACTACTTCGACGCCGGCCATCGCATCCGTATCGAGATCTCGAGCTCGAACTTCCCGCGCTTCGACCGCAACCTCAACACCGGCGGAAGGAACTACGACGAGGCGACGGGGCTGGTGGCGCGTAATGCGGTGCACCACTCGAGGCAGCTTCCCTCGAGCCTGACGCTGTCGGTGGTAAGGAGGCCGCCGGCCCTGACGCCATGACTACGGGATCAAAGGGATCGAGGGATCAAGGGGGTCGAAGGGGCGGAAAGGCGCGTCGCCGCTGCGCGGCAGACGCGCTCATCAGATGAGCGAGCGGCCTACGGCCGCTCGCCTTTCCACCCCCTGGCCCCTGGCCGGTGGCCCCTGTCCCGCTCAGAAGGCGCGGAAGGGCCCCGACACCGGCACGACATCATACGTCAGCAGAAACGGTCCATACGCAACCGCAATCAGCGCGATGGCCACGATGACCCATAGCCCCAGCCGGTCCAGCGTCAGCTCCCAACCCACGCGCGAGGGCGCCGTCAGCGTCTGCGAGACCGGCACATCGGCCGGCCCTTCCCCCTTGCGGCCGGCGAAGATCGTTAGGCCGACGACGAGGAAGAAGAGCATCACCGCCACGAACATCAGCGTGCCCCCGATGCCGGTCAGCATCCCCCCGAGATCCCACGACGGGTTGTTGTACGACGCCTGCGCGCGGAAAATCCGGCGCGGCATCCCCTCCAGGCCCGCCGAGATCATCCCGCGCGCGAAGATGAGCACGCCGATGGTGTAGATCCACGACGACGCGAGCGCCATCTTGCGGCTGAACAGCGCGCGGCCGGTGAGGTAGGGGATGAGCCAGTACGCCACGCCCATCAGGGTGAGTGCGACCGCCGTCCCCACCGTCATGTGGAAGTGGCCGGGCACCCAGGTGGTATTGTGGATGAACTGGTTCATCGTGTAGCTGGCGTTGACGAGACCGGTGGCGCCGCCTAACACGAATACCAGCATCGCCAACAGCTGCGCGGCGACCGAGGGATCGCCCCAGGGCAGCTTCCGGATCCAGCCCAGCAACCCCCGCCCGCCGGCACGCCGCCCGCCGATCTCGAGCGCCGCCATCACGCTGAAGGCGGTCGCGAGACTGGGAAAGAACACGCCGAAGGTGAGGACCCCGTGCATGACCTTCATCCCCGTCGGAATGCCGGGATCGGTGTATTGGTGGTGGAATCCCGTCGGGATGGAAAGGAGCAGGAAGAGAATGAACGTCACGCGCGCGTACGAGTCGCTGATCAGCGCGCCGCCCACCTGGCGTGGGATGAGCGCGTACCACGAGACGTACGCGGGGAGCAGCCAGGCATAGACGATGGCGTGACCGGTGAACCAGAAGAGCGTACGCGTGAGCAGTGGATCGACCTTGTCGGTGAGGCCGAGCGTCCACGGCGTCAGGATGCCCAGGAACGAGACGGCGATCGGCAGCGACGCGAGAAACCACATCAGGTACGACGCCACCGAGACGAATGCGAGCAGCGGGATGCGCGCGCCACGGTTCTCACGGCGCCATTGCCTGAGCACCACGAGCATGGCGAGCAGCGCGAGCCACGTGCTGACGACGACCAGCGCCAGCCCGATGTAGAAGGTCCAGTGTGCTTGCAGCGGCGCGTAGGCGGTGAACAGCACGCTCGCGCGATTGCTCACGACCGCGTAGATGGTGAGCACGTTCCCGATCACCAGCGTCGCGAACGAGGCCCACAACACGCGCCCGTCGAGCGGACGGCTCAACGCGCGCGCCGTCATCAGCGGGAGAAAACCGTTCGAGAACGAGAACGTGAAGATCAAGACGTTCGCGACGCCGTGCGCGGTGAGGCCCTGGTAGTACGACCTGAGCCCGGGGAACGTGCCGATGATGTCGATCTGCGCGTAGGAGAGCGCGTTGGCCAGCCCGTGGAACACGCCGGCGGTAAGCGCCGCGTAGCCGATGTAGAGCATCCAGCGCAGTGCGCGCTTGTGCGAGGCGGGAAGCTCGTAGCCGCCAGGATCGATGACGGTGGAGGTGAGCGCGCTCACGGGTGGTGCTCCTCGCTCACCGTGGGTTGGTCGGGCGGCGGCGCCTCCGCTCTCGTCGCCGGCTCGACGATAACCTTGCCCGCCATCATGTGGTGCCCGAGCCCGCAGTATTCGTGGCAGATGAGCAGATACTCGCCCGGCTCGTCGAAGCGGATGGTGTTCCGCGAGATCTGCCCGGGAATCAACATCATGTTGAGCCGCGTTCCGGCCACGGCGAGACCGTGAATGATGTCCACGCTCGTGGCGGTAAACGTCACCTCCGCCCCCGCCGGCACCCGGATCTCCGGAGGATTGAACGCCCATGCCTGCCCCACGACCACCGCCTCGTATCGATTGGGCGACGTTAGGCGCACGCCCGGGCGGTCGAACGGCGCGGTGGAATAGACGCGCTGTGGATCGATCCGCCCCGAGGCACCCGGGAGATGAATGCCCATCCCGAGGGACGCGTACGCGAGCGCCCCCGCGCACGCCACCAGCACGATGCCCCCGACGATGAGAAACGCCTTCTCGTAGGTGTGAACTTTCACCTGTCTCCCCCCCGCGTCACCGGTCGATGAGGCGCCAGTA
>JAICNG010000117.1 GCA_025931335.1 Gemmatimonadaceae bacterium
ATCGAACCCCTGACCTCGTGAATGCCATTCACGCGCTCTCCCAACTGAGCTACGCCCCCGGAACCAGTCCACCGGCTGGAACCGTTAACTGTAGCGGGGGGTATGGTCCAATGTCAATGAAACGGGACTGGCGAAATCCCCGTAGCTCTGTATCTTGCAGCGCCTTTTGACCAGCCCCCGCAGCGTGAAATCTGTGTGGTGGCGCACCGAAATATTACGTCACGCGACGAGAATTACGTCGCTGGCCCTATAGCACTGTCGAGGTTTTTCCGAACATGACCGAGGTCAAGCGTCGCCGTCGGCGCGCCGTCCCGGCCGGGATCGCTCCAAGCGAGCCCGAGCGCGATATCCTGGATCAGTATCTCTACGAGGTCAGCACCTACCCGTTGCTCAAGGGCAACGAGGAGCAGCTGATCGCGAGGAAGATTCGCGCCGGGGATCAGGACGCGCTTCAGGAGCTCGTCAAGCGCAACCTGCGCTTCGTGATCTCCGTGGCCAAGAAGTATCAGAACCGCGGACTGCCCCTCATCGATCTCATCGGCGAGGGGAACGTCGGGTTGCTCACCGCCGCCCGGAAGTTCGATCCGGATCAGGGGGTGAAGTTCATCTCCTACGCGGTGTGGTGGATTCGTCAGGCGATCCTGTCGTCGCTCGCGCGGCAGGGACGCACCGTGCGCGTGCCGCTCAACCGCACCGCCGATCTCTCGCGCATCATCAAGGCGTCGGAGATCCTGCGGCAGCGGCTGCGCCGCGAGCCGAGCCCCGAGGAGCTGTCGCACGTGACCGGGTTGTCGGTGGAGGTCGTCCAGTCGCTCGCGGCGCTCAACACCGGCGATGTCCGCCTCGACGCGCCGATGGATCCCGAGGGCGATCGGTCGCTCATCGAGCGCTTCGTCGCCGACGAGATGCCGGATACGGAAGAGGAAGCGATGAACCGCTTTCTCAGCGATGAGATCGAGGAGGCGCTCGGCACGCTACCGCCGCGTGACGCGAAGGTGTTGCGGCTGTACTTCGGCCTCGACGGTGGCCGCGAGCACACGCTCGAGGAGATCGGCTCGATGCTGGGCGTCACGCGCGAGCGCGTACGACAGCTGCGCGATCGTGCGCTGAAGCGCCTGCGCGAGGGCGACGTCGGCCGCGCACTGGGAAGCTTCGCGGCGTAACGAGGGGTCAGGAGTTAGGAGTCAGGAATCAGGGGGTGTCAGGGATGAGGTTGAGGAGGACTGCTCGCGCAGCCCCTTCCCCTGCCTCCCTGACCCCCCTGATTCATGACTCCTGACTCCTGACTCCTCGTTCGCTTCCGCCTCCGCTCGCGAGTAAACTTCCCGCATGATTCGCCTCGTCGACGTTCACAAGGCGTTCGGCCCGAAGAAGGTGCTCACTGGCTTCAGCCTCGATGTCAACGAGGGGGAGACCACCGTCATCATCGGGTACTCGGGCTCGGGGAAATCGGTGGCGATCAAGCACATCGTCGGGCTCCTCGAGCCGGATGCGGGCACCGTGTTCGTCGACGGACAGGAGGTGCCGACGCTCTCGCGACGCGAGCTCTATCTGCTCCGCTCGAAGATCGGGTACGTCTTCCAGTTCGCGGCGCTCTTCGACTCGCTGACGATCGGCGAGAACGTGGCGATGGGGCTCCGCAAGCAGTCGGCGCTGGGCGCCCGGGAAATCGAGCAGCGCATCGACGAGGCGCTCAGCCTCGTCGACCTGCCTAACGTGCAGGATCGCTTTCCGGCCGAGTTGTCGGGCGGGATGCGGAAGCGCGTGGGCATCGCGCGGGCGATCGCGCTCCGCCCGAAGTACATCCTGTACGATGAGCCGACGACCGGGCTCGACCCGGTGACGAGCGCCGTCATCGACCAGCTCATGATTCGGATGCGTGACACGCTCGGTGTCACGAGTGTCGTCATCACGCACGACATGCGCAGCGCCTACACCGTCGGAACGCGCATCGCGATGCTGTACGAAGGGCGCGTTCGCCAGGTCGGCGCCGTCGACGAGATCCGCCACACGACGGACCCCGTCGTGCGGCAGTTCATCGAGGGGCGGGCCACGCTGGACATCGGCCCGCAGGAGGTGATGGGTGGCGCGATCGCGGGCTAAGGAGGAGCGATCGGCTGGAGGTGTGGTGTACCGCATGGAAGGCGGTCGCGCGCTCTTTCTCATCATCCGAGACAGCTACAAGAACTGGGGATTCCCCAAGGGACACCTCGAGGTCGATGAGGCACCCGAGCTGGCGGCCCTCCGCGAGGTCCAGGAGGAGACCGGCCTCGACGACCTCGCGCTGCGCGGGGAGATCGACACCATCGACTGGTACTTCCGGTTTCGCGGCCGCCTGATCCACAAGGTCTGTCACTTCTACCTCATGGAATCCGCGTCGGCCGACACCTCGCCGCAGCGCGAGGAAGGGATCACCGCCTGTCGCTGGGCACCGATGGCGGATGCGATGCAGTCCATCTCGTACGCGAATGCGCGCACCGTGCTCGAGCGCGCGGCGACGATGGTGGAGTCGGGAGCACCGGCGCGCCCCTGACGCATCATGTCTGCGCACGCCCCGGCCACCTCGCTGGTGGTCGCCTTCACTCCGAGAGAGCGCACGCGCGCCTGGGTGAAGCGCCACGTCGCCAGGCGCCCCGCGCGACTGTCGGTGGCGCGCACGGTGGCAGCGTTTGCCCAGAGCTTCCGACGCGACCTCGTCGACGCCGCCGTCGTCGATCTGGGGATCGCGGGCGGGAGTGAGGACGCGGCCGCACTCGCGCTGGAATATCCGACCGTCGCGTTCGTCGGCGTCACCTCGTTCCGGCCGTCGGACTCGCCGGCCGTGGCGCGGTGCGCCGAGCTCGATTTCGCGGACGTGCTCGTCGAAGGGGTGGACGAAGGAGTCGCGCGCGACGTCCTCATATCGCGAGGGTACACCGGCCGGTTCGCGACGACCCTGGCCACCCCGCCGGCATCGCTTTGCCTCGGTTCCCGGCTTCACCTCTCCGCGTGGCGGTTCATCCTGGCCCGCGGCGGGCGACCCGTTCGCACCACGGCACTGGCCGCGGCGCTGGGGCTCACGCGAGAGCACCTCAGTCGATCGTTCGGCACCGGCGGGGCGCCGACACTCAAGCGCGTGATCGACCTCGTGCGCCTGCTGTCGGCGGCCGAGCTGGCGAAGAATCCCGGGTACGATGTCGCCGATGTCGCGCGGGTGCTCGGGTTCTCGTCATCGACACACCTGTCACTCACGGCTCAGCGATTGATAGGCCGGCGCGCGAGCTCGCTGGCGGCGATGCGGGGCGTGGACGTCCTCGACCGGTTTACCAAGGAGGGTGGTTCCGCCGCCGGCCGCCGGGGATCGGCCGCGCTGCGGCGGCCAAAAGGGCGACGGTAGCCCGGCACGATTTATCCCACCCCGCTTCTTGCCCGCGGACCGGCCTTGTGATATTTTTCACAAGCGCCGAATCCCCCTGACCTTCGAGCGATTCCCCAATGGCCTCCGAAACCTCTCTTCGCCCCGCCGAGATCAAGGACATCCTGCTCCGGGAGATCGAAGCGGCTGACCTGAACGAGCTGGACGTCGATGAGGTAGGCTCCGTGCTCGAGGTGAAGGACGGCATCGCGCGCATCTACGGCCTCGCGAAGGCGATGGCGGGGGAGATGCTCGAGATCACCTCCTCCGAGACGAAGAACGTCGTCACCGCGCTCGCGCTGAACCTCGAAGAGGACAACATCGGCGCGGTCATCCTCGGCGACTATCTCCAGCTCAAGGAAGGCGACGAGGTCCGGCGCACCTCGCGCGTGCTCGAGGTGCCGGTCGGCCCGGCGCTCGTGGGGCGCGTGGTCGATGCGCTCGGCCATCCGATCGACGGCCGCGGCGAGATCCACACCACGGTCAGTCGCAAGATCGAATCGCAGGCGCCGGGCATCATCGTGAGGCAGCCGGTGAAGGAGCCGCTCCAGACGGGCATCAAGGCGATCGACTCGATGATCCCGATCGGGCGTGGCCAGCGCGAGCTCATCATTGGCGATCGTGGCACCGGGAAGACGGCCATCGCCGTCGACACGATCATCAACCAGAAGGGGCAGGGGGTCATCTGCGTCTATGTGGCGATCGGCCAAAAGGCATCGACGGTCGCGTCGGTCGTTGAGCGGCTGAAGCAGGCGGGCGCGATGGAGTACACGATCGTCGTGGTCGCCGCCGCGTCCGATCCGGCGCCGATGCAGTTCATCGCGCCGTACTCCGGGTGCGCGATGGCCGAGTACTTCATGTACCACGAGGGACGCGCGACGCTCTGCGTGTACGACGATCTCTCGAAGCAGGCCGCGGCATACCGCCAGCTCTCGCTGGTGCTGCGGCGGCCGCCTGGACGCGAGGCGTATCCCGGCGACGTCTTCTACCTCCACTCGCGTCTGCTGGAGCGCGCCGCGAAGCTGCGCAACGACGACTCGGTGGTGGATGGCAAGACCATCTTCAAGGCCGGCGGGTCGCTGACGGCGCTTCCCCTGATCGAAACGCAAGCCGGTGACGTGTCGGCGTACATCCCCACGAACGTCATCTCGATCACCGACGGGCAGATCTTCCTCGAGGCCGATCTGTTCTTCTCGGGCGTGCGTCCCGCGATCAACGTTGGCATCTCGGTGTCACGCGTGGGCGGATCGGCGCAGATCAAGGCGATGAAGCAGGTGGCCGGACGATTGCGCCTCGACCTCGCGCAGTATCGCGAGCTGGAGGCGTTCTCCGCCTTCGCCTCCGACCTCGACGCGGCCACCAAGCGGCAGCTCGAGCGCGGCGCGCGAACGGTCGAGGTGCTCAAGCAGGGGCAGTATCAGCCGATGGGCGTCGAGCAGCAGGTCGTCATCATCTACGCGGTCACCAACGGGTTCCTCGACGACGTCCCGGTCGCGGACATTCGCGAGTGGGAGCGCGGGTTCCTCGAGTACGTGCAGGCACAGTGGCCGCAGGTCGGGGAGCGCCTCCGCAAGGAGAAGGAGCTCAAGAAGGACCTCGAGGAGGAGCTGAAGCGCGCGATCGGCGCCTACAAGGGGCTGCGCGGCGACACCGACACGGCGACGCCGGCTCCGGCCAGGGCTGCGCAGCGCCCGGCGGCCGCCGGCCGTTAGGCAGCCGCCCTCGCACTCCGTCATCGGACCGTATGGCCAAGGGTCGGGAGCTCAAAGGACGGATCAAGTCCGTCGAAGGGACGCGCAAGATCACGCGCACCATGGAAATGGTCGCGACCTCCAAGCTCAAGCGCGCGCAGGATCGCGTGGTGGCGGCGCGGCCATACGCGACGTCGCTGGCGCAGGTCATCGCCGACCTCTACACGCCCGAGCTGGCCGAGCGCTTCCCGCTGCTGCGACAGCCCGCGGCGACAGGGCCGTCCGGCGGGCGCGCGGCGGTGCTGCTCCTGACGTCCAACCGCGGACTCGCCGGGGCCTTCAACTCGAACCTCATTCGTGAGGCGCGATCGCTGATCGAGCGGCTCGAGCGGTCGGGCGCCGCCGTCGACGTGCACGTGGTGGGTCGCAAAGGCATCGGCTATTTCCGCTACACGGGCCGGCCATTGGCGACGCAGCGAACGGACATCGGGGATCGCCCGACCGCCGAGCACGCGAGCGAGCTCGTGCAGGACGTCATGCGGGACTTCATCGCGCGGCGCCTGGACGCGGTGTACGTGGTGTACGCGAAGTTCAACTCGGCCATCTCGACCCCGCCGGTGTCCGAGATGGTGCTGCCGGTCACGCCGCCGGAGCGGAAGGGCCCGGCGCGGGACTACATCCTGCTCCCGTCGGCGGAGGCGATTCTGTCGGAGCTGCTTCCGCTGTACGTGCGCAACGCCGTCTACCGCGCGCTCGTCGAGACCGTGGCTGGGGAGCAGGGCGCGCGCCGCACGGCGATGAAGAACGCGACCGACAATGCCGGCGACATGTTGAACATTCTCCGGCGCACCTACAACCGCGCCCGCCAGGCGCAGATCACGCAGGAGATCGCGGAGATCGTCGGCGGGGCGGAGGCACTCAAAGGCTAGCGAGCAATGAGGAAGACGGAGTGAGGGATTGGGTCCCCTGACTTCTCTTCCTCACTCCTCCCACCTCGGTCCTCATGGGATTGACTATGGCAACGGCAACGAGAGAACACGTCGGCAAGGTTGTGCAGGTCATTGGGCCGGTGCTCGACATCGAGTTCGAGGCGGAGCGACTGCCCGAGATCTACAACGCGATCGAGGTCCAGGTCCCGGGTGAAGGCGGCGTGAGCGTCTCCGTCGTCGTCGAGGTGCAGCAGCACATCGGGCGCAACCAGGTGCGCGCGGTCGCCATGTCCAGCACCGATGGTGTGCAGCGCGGGATGGACGCCGTGGACACGGGGTCCGCGATCACGGTTCCGGTCGGCGAGGCGGCGCTGGGCCGCATCCTCAACGTCCTGGGCAATCCGGTCGACAACGGGCCGCCGATTCCCAAGACCGTCGAGCGCTGGCCGATTCATCGGCCGTCCCCCGAGTTCGTGTCGCTGGAGCCGAAGACCGAGATCTTCGAGACCGGCATCAAGGTCATCGACTTGATCGCGCCGTTCGTGAAGGGCGGGAAGATCGGGCTCTTCGGCGGCGCCGGCGTCGGCAAGACGGTCATCATCATGGAGCTCATCAACAACGTGCAGAAGGGCCACGGTGGCCGCTCGGTGTTCTGCGGCGTGGGGGAGCGCACACGCGAGGGGAACGATCTCTACCTGGAGATGAAGGAGTCGGGGGTGCTCGGCTCGACCGCGCTCATCTATGGGCAGATGAACGAGCCGCCCGGCGCGCGCCTCCGGGTTGGGCTGAGCGGATTGACCGTCGCCGAGTATTTCCGCGATCGCGAGAATGCTGACGTGCTGGTGTTCATCGACAACATCTTCCGCTTCACGCAGGCCGGGTCCGAAGTCTCGGCGTTGCTCGGTCGCATGCCGAGCGCCGTCGGGTATCAGCCGACGCTGGCGACCGAGATGGGCGATTTGCAGGAGCGCATCACGTCGACGCGCACGGGATCGATCACGTCGGTGCAGGCGATCTACGTCCCGGCCGACGACATCACCGATCCGGCGCCGGCGACCGCGTTCGCGCATCTCGACGCGACGGTCGTGCTCTCGCGCGCGATCACGGAGCTGGGCATCTATCCGGCGGTCGATCCGCTCGCCTCGGGGTCGCGTATTCTCGACGCGCAGTTCGTCGGCGACCGGCACTACACGGTGGCGACCGGCGTGCAGCGTATTCTGCAGCGCTACAAGGAGCTGCAGGACATCATCGCGATTCTCGGGATGGACGAGCTGTCGGAGGATGACAAGAAGATCGTGGCGCGCGCGCGTCGCCTGCAGCGATTCTTCTCGCAGCCGTTCTCGGTCGCGCAGCAGTTCACCGGTATCGAGGGCAAGTACGTCAAGCTCGAGGACACGATCGCCTCGTTCGAGCGCGTGGTGAACGGTGAGTTCGATCAGCTCCCCGAGCAGGCGTTCTTCATGGCGGGCGGGATCGAGGACGTGCTGGCGAACGCCAAGCGCATCGCGAGCTCGTAAGGCATGCTCAAGGTCTCGGTGATCTCGCCGGAGCGAACGCTCTTCGACGGCGACGCGACCCAGGTGGTCGCGCCGGCGTACGATGGGGAGGTGGGCATCCTCACCGGACACGCGCCGATGATGGCGCTCCTGGGGCGCGGCACGCTGCGCGTGACGGAGGCCGGCGGCGAGCGGCGGTTCACGGTCGAGGGGGGATTCCTCCAGGTGGTCGACGATCACGTGCGCGTGGTGACGGAGAAGGCGGCGACGAGCTGACATCGCCGCCGCACGACGAAGCCGCGGGCCCCGCCTAACAAGGCGGGGCCCGCGTCGCATCCGGCGCCTCACACCCGCCGTTCGCAGGCACTCGCCGCCCCGGCGAGGGACTGATCCCACTCTACGTGCGTGTCGTCCCTCACATGTTGCTGGCACATGTAAGTCTTTGTGAAGTTTCTTGCGCTCCCTTGTGAGCGATCCCACAGTACGCGCCGCATTCGTACTGGGCGCTCCATCGTTTGGTTACCCCGCGGTAAGCGCTGACGGCGCGCGACACCGCACGATCGTGCCCAGGCCGCACCGGGGGGCCTGTCCACGCGCGCGACGCACACGCGGTCGCGCCACATCCCGGATCGATGCCAACCAGGAGGGATGTATGAGAGTGTTCTGTCGACCAGTGTTTCTGGTGGTGGCCCTGCTCGCGCTCGCGCGCCCCGGGCTGGCACAGGAAACGGGGACGCTCGAGGGGCGTGTCACCGAGTCGGGTGGCGCACCGGTTCCGGATGCGCTCATCACGATCGTCGGCACGAATCGCGGAGCGCGGACGGGCGAGGATGGACAGTATCGCATCGCGAGCCTTCGCGTCGGCGACGTCTCGGTGCGCGTGACGCGCCTCGGGTATGCGGCCGTGGCGCGGCCGGTGACGATCGTGGCCGCCCAGACGGCGCGACTCGATGTCGCGCTGGTGCCGGCGGCCGTGATCATTGATGAGGTCGTCGTGACCGCGACCGGCGAATCGCAGCGACGCCGCGAGAGCGGCAACACCGTGAACACGGTGCTGCCCACCCCCGAGCGACTGGCGACATCGACGACGGTCTCGCAGCTCCTCGAGGCGCAGGCGCCGGGCGTCTACATCAACAGTCCGGGCGGCACCACCGGCAGCGCGAGCCGCATTCGCATTCGCGGCGCGAACTCGCTGTCGCTCACGAACGAGCCGCTGCTCATCATCGACGGCGTTCGCGTCAGCAACGAGATCACGCAGGCCAACAACATGGGCGGCGGCATTGGCGTGGGTGGCCAGGGCTCGTCACGCTTCAACGACATCAACCCCGACGACATCGAATCGATCGAGGTCCTGAAGGGTCCCGCCGCGGCCGCGCTGTACGGCACTGCCGCCGCCAGCGGCGTGATTCAGGTGCGGACGAAGCGGGGCCGCCCGGGTGGAGCGCGGTGGACGACGTACGTCGAAGGCGGCACGCAGGAGGAAGTCACGGACTTCCCGGCCAACTTCTCCCAGATCGGCACGCGCGTGTCCGATGGCGCGCGCGTCACCGGCTGCACGCTCGACGCGCAGGCGCGCAACATCTGTACGCCGGTCGCCGATTCGCTGGCCCAGTGGAATCCGCTCGAGCAGGCGAATCCGTTCGTGCGTGGCTCGCGGACGAGCCTCGGTCTGAGCGTCGCCGGTGGTGGCGAGGTCGCGAACTACTTCGTGTCAGGCGACCTCGATCGCGACTGGGGCGTGCTCGAGCCGAACAAGTTCAAGCGGGTGGGGCTGCGCGCCAACCTCAACGGCCAGCTCGGCAGCGACCTCGGCATTCAGGTCGCCACCAACTTCGTGTCCAGCCGTCTCGAGTTCCCGCAGAACGACAACAACGTCCTTGGCGTGCTCGGCGGCGCCCTCCTCGGCTCGGCGTTCGACAACCCGACCAGTCGCGGCTGGCTCGTCGGACAGACGCCGGAGGAGGTGTTTGCGCTCGATGTGCGCGAGGACGTCGAGCGGTTCCTCGGATCGATCGGCGCCAACTGGCAGGCGATGCCCTGGCTGTCGGTCGTCGGCACGACCGGCGTCGACTACTTCAGCCGCCGCAACAAGCAGACGGTTCCGCCGAACAAGGTCTTCTTCGGCTCGCTCCCCGAGGGACAGCGCCAGTCGAACTCGACGGGCGTCTGGAACTACACGGCTAACGGCAGCGCGACCGCGAACTTCGCCCTGACGCCCGAGGTGCGCTCGACCACCACGCTCGGCGTGCAGTTCACGCAGGAGACGATTCAGGGCAACCGCGCG
>JAICNG010000010.1 GCA_025931335.1 Gemmatimonadaceae bacterium
AAGCCCGGCGAGGATGCCCGAGAGCGCGACGGCGAGGTAGCGGACGCGTCGCACGGGAACGCCTAACGTCTCCGCCGCTGCCGGGTGCTCACCCACCGCGCGGACCCGCAAGCCGAACGGGGTGTAGTGCACGAGCCACGCGACGGCGGGGATCGCCAGCAGGCCGAGCCACACGAGCGGATTCCGCAGCAACGCCCCCG
The DNA here is from genome assembly GCA_025931335.1 of Gemmatimonadaceae bacterium. Taxonomy (GTDB): domain Bacteria; phylum Gemmatimonadota; class Gemmatimonadetes; order Gemmatimonadales; family Gemmatimonadaceae; genus JAICNG01. Next base: position 201 of record JAICNG010000010.1, read on the forward strand.
TCAAGCTCGCGGCATCGCCGGTGATGCCGAACCCGGGAACGCGCGGCGAGTTCGACGAGCTGTCGAACGCCATCAAGAGGAAGAAGCGCGTGAGCCCGACCGCGAGCAGATTGATCGCGATCCCGGTCACGATCTGATCCGCCCGATACCGGATCGAGGCGACGGCGTGAATCCCTCCGAACACCAGGCCGCCGCCGATTCCGCACAGCACGCCGATCCACGGGCTTCCGCTGTAGTAGCTCCCCAGCGTGGCGGCGAACGCGCCGGTGAGCATGAATCCCTCGAGCGTCAGACTCACGACGCCCGCCCGCTCCGCGACCACACCGCCCGAGGCCGCGAAGAGATAGGGGATCGCGATGCGAATCGTCTGCGCGATGAAGGCGGCGATCTCGCTCATGTGGCGGCCCCGCTTCGCGCGCCCATCACGAGCCGCCGCACTTCCGGCACCGCCGCCGCCACGGCGAGAATCACCACGCCCTGAAGGACTTCGACCATCTGCTTCGGCACGAGCGCGTGGATCGCCAGCCCACCTTGCGACAACGTCGCGAAGAGAAACGCGGCGATCACGACACCTAACGGGTGATTGCGGCCGACCAGCGCCACCGCGATCCCGAGAAAGCCCGACCCCGCCGCAAAGCCCTCCTCGTAGTAGTACTTGTAGCCGAGGACGTAGTTGATGCCGCCAAGCCCGGCGAGCGCACCGGAGATGAGGAACGCCTTCATCCAGACGGTCCCCACCGTCACGCCCCCGTACTCCGCGGCGTCCGGCTGGAGTCCGACCGCACGCAGCTCGTACCCGGCGCGTGTCCGGAAGAGCATCCATCCTACCACTCCGGCCGCCGCCAGCGCGATGAAGAGCGACGCGTTCACCGCCGAGCCGTGGAACGCGGGCACCCAATCCATCAGCCGCGCGACCGTCCCGGCACGCATGTCGGGCGTGTGGAGCGTCTCGGGCACGTGCAGATGCGACGCCACGATCCAGTTCAGCAGCGCCAGCACGATGAAGTTGAGCATGATCGTGACGATCACCTCGTGCGCCCCGAAGCGCGCCTTCATCACGCCGGGAATCGCGCCGACGACCCCCCCCGCGGCGAGCGCGCCGAGAATGCAGATCGGAACGGCCAGCAGCCCCGGCGTGCCAGCCGGAAGCACGAGCCCCATCACCGCGGCGGCGAAGCCGCCGGCGGCGAGCTGTCCCTCCGCGCCGATGTTGAAGAGTCCCGCTCGCAGAGCGAACGAGACGGCGAGCCCCGTGCAGATGAGCGTCGTCGCCTTGTACAGCACCTGCCCGAATCCGTACCAGTTGCCCCACGTTCCGCTCAGCATGAGGCTGAACACCGCGCTCGGCGACTGCCCGACGAGGATGATGAGAATGTCGCCGACCACCAGCGCCACCAGCAGCGCGACGAGGGGTGGCAGCAGCGCTTCCTCCACGCGCCGTCGCGTGGCGGGGGTCGTCACGCGGCGGGTCTCGTCGGGTCGGTCGCGCCCGTCATCAGGGGACCGAGCCGGTCCTCGGTCGCCTCGCGCCGCGGCAGGATGGCGACGATGTGGCCACCGTACATCACCGCCACGCGGTCGGCGAGAGCAAGGATCTCCGACAGCTCGGCCGACACGAGCAATACGGCCTTGCCCGCCTCACGAGCGGCGCGGAGCTGACCGTGGATGAACTCGATCGCCCCGACGTCGACGCCGCGGGTGGGCTGCGAGGCGAGCAGAACGTCGTAGGCGCCCCCCATCTCGCGCGCGATGACGATCTTCTGCTGGTTGCCCCCCGACAGCGCGCGCGCGGGCAGGGCGCCGTCGGGGGGCCGAATGTCGAAGCGCTCGATCTCATCCTCTGCGTTGGCGCCGATCCGTGCATCGTCGAGCGCCCATGCCCGTCGCGCGCCGCCCGCGTACCGGTGCTGATCGCCGAGGATGAGATTCTCGGCCACCGAGTAGTCGAGCACGAGGCCGCGACGGTGGCGATCCTCGGGAATGTGCGCGAGCCCCACCGCCGCGCGATCGCGCACCGAGGCGGTGGTCACATCGCGTTCCCCCAGCCGAATCGTCCCGCTCGCGACCGCCCGCAACCCGGCGATCGCCTCGATCAGCTCGGTCTGTCCGTTCCCCTCGACTCCCGCGATGCCGAGGATCTCCCCGGGCGCCACGGTGAGTGACACGCCGTCGACGGCGCGGATGCCGCGGCTCATCACGACGAGGTTGGTGACGGACAGTGACGATCGCGGACTGCGGATTGCGGACTGCGTCGAAGGGCTCGCCTCATCCGCACTTCGCAGTCTCACATCGCGCCCCACCATCGCCCGCGCGATGCTCTCCGGCGTCGCCTCCCGAGTCGCCATGCGCGCGACGGTCTCCCCATGCCGCATGACCGTAATGCGATCGGAGATGTCGATCACCTCGTCGAGCTTGTGGGTGATGAGCACGATCGTCGCCCCGTCGTCGCGCAGGCGGCGAAGGACGCTCCACAGCTCCTTGACCTCGAGCGGAGAGAGGACCGCGGTCGGCTCATCGAGAATGAGGATCCGGGCGCCGCGGAACAGCGTCTTGAGGATCTCGACGCGCTGCGCCTCACCCACCGACAGCTCGCCCACGAGCCGCTCCGGCTCCACGCGGAGGCCATACTGCTCGCCGATGCGCCTAACGTCCCTGAGGGCCTGGGCGGTGTCGAGCATCCCGCCCCGCACCGGCTCGCGGCCGAGGACGACATTCTCCGCGACCGTGAGCGTGCGCACGAGCATGAAATGCTGGTGCACCATCCCCACCCCGGCCGTGATGGCATCGGCGGGCGACCAACCGGTGACGTCGCGCAGCTCGCCACTCGCCGCGGCGACCTCGATGGTTCCCGCGTCGGGCGCGTAGAGCCCGGCGAGCAGCCGCATCAACGTCGACTTTCCCGCGCCATTCTCCCCGACGAGCGCGTGGATCTCGCGCGTGCCCACCTCCAGCTGTGCGCCGCGGTTCGCGCGAACGGAGCCGAAGGATTTGTGGATGCCATTCATGCGAATGGCGAGGGCGGGAGCGGTCATCGCGTGCTCGGCACCCGAATCCGTCCCGCGATGATGTCCGCCTCGAGCTGCTCCACCCGCGCGATCACGTCCGGCGGGATGAGCCCCCGATTGTTGTCGTCGTAGATGTAGCCGACGCCTCCCTCCTTCAGTCCGTACGAGTAGACGCCGCCCTGGAACGTGCCCTCACGGACGCGCCGAATGGCGTCGAAGGTGACGGCATCGACCCCTTTCACCATCGAGGTCATGATGTGGCCGGGCGCCTCGCTGTATTGATCGGCATCCACGCCGATGGCGTACTTCCGGGTCTGCCGCGCCGCCTCGAAGACGCCGAGTCCGGTGGATCCCGACGCGTGGAAGATGACGTTGACGCCGGACTGATACTGGCTGAGCGCGAGCTCCTTGCCCTTGCCCGGGTTCCGGAACGCCTCGGGCGTGACGCCGGCGTACTGCGCGATCACCGTGCAATCGGGACACACGTGCCTGACGCCCGCCCGGAACCCCGCCTCGAACTTGTGGATGAGCGGGATGTCCATGCCGCCGACGAACCCCACGCGCTTCGATCCGCCCGCGAGCACGGCGATCGCGCCGACGAGGAACGATCCCTCTTCCTCCCGGAACTTGAGCGCCGCGAGGTTGGACGGCGGCTGCACGACGTTGCCCTGCGCATCGACCGTCACCGCATAGTCGACCCCGGCGAACTTCACGCCCGGATACTCGACCGCGAGATCGGTGAGATCATCGGTGAAGATGAACCCCACGCCGATGACCAGGTCCATCCCCTGTGCGGCGAGGAGGCGAAGCCCTGCCTCACGATCGCTGCCCTCGCCCGGCTCGATGAAGCGAATGTCGGCGCCGAGGAGCGCCTTCGCCGAGTCGGCCCCCTTGTACGCGCCATCATTGAACGATTTGTCGCCGCGCCCCCCGACGTCGAAGACGATGCCCACGTCGACCGCCGCCGCGTCCGTCACCGCCACCGCGCCGCGCGGCTCCACGAAGAGCAGCGCGATGTGCGCAGCGAGAAGCACGGCGATGAGAATGGTGAGGCGGCGCATTTTTCCGGGAAGTGTGAAGGTGACTGCGGTTTTTGCGGATCAGCTCTGCTCGTTGCGCGATGGGAATCGGACTCACGCGTAGGGCCAGAATCTGCTCGCGAGAGCCCGGGAGAGGGAAGTGCACCGCTTGCCTCTGCCGCCCTTTCCTGTCATCTCCCTCGCACGGACTGTCCTGGCCCTCCTCCCCTTCCATGCCCGAGCGCCTTCGCACTCGCTTTCTCGTCGTCGGCAGCGGCGTCGCCGGCCTCCACACCGCCTGGCGCGCCGCCGAAGACGGCGACGTCATCCTCCTCACCAAGCGCTCGCTCTTCGACAGCGCGACCGCCTACGCGCAGGGCGGCATCGCCGCCGCGCTCGGAGCGGGTGATTCACCGGCACTGCACCGGCGTGACACACTGGCCGCGGGCGCGGCGCTGTGCGATCGAGCGGCGGTCGAGGTCCTCGTCGAAGAAGGCCCCGCGCGCGTGCAGGAGCTGTTCGCCGCCGGCGCCCGCTTCGACCTCGCACCTGGCGGCCGCTTCAAGCTCGGCCGCGAAGCCGCGCACTCACGCAACCGCATTGTCCACGCGCACGGCGACCAAACCGGGGCCGAGGTGGCGCGGACACTGATCGCGCGCGTTCGCGACGATGACCGCGTCGACGTCATTGAAGCCGCACGCGTCCTCGACCTCATCGTGCGGGACGGAGACTGCCTTGGCGTTCGAGCCAGCGTCGCCGGACGTCCGGTCGAGATCATCGCCGACGCTACCGTCCTCGCGACCGGCGGCTGCGGACAGGCGTATCGCTACACCACCAACCCGGTCGTCGCGACCGGCGACGGCTACGCCATCGCCTGGCGGGCCGGTGTGCGCCTCGTCGACATGGAGTTCGTTCAGTTCCACCCCACCGCTCTCGACACGCCCGAGAACCCACTCGCACTCATCTCCGAGGCGGTGCGCGGCGAGGGCGCCGTGCTGCGCAACGACCGCGGCGATCGATTCATGACGAAGCGACACCACCTCGCCGAGCTCGCGCCCCGCGACATCGTCGCTCGGGAGATTTTTCGCGAGCAACGCCCCCCGCGCGCGGCCGGCAAGCCAAGACGGGTCTTCCTCGATGCGACGAGGCTCGGCGACGCATTCGCGCAACGATTCCCCGGGATCTTCGCGCTGTGCCAGGCGCGCGGCATCGATCCGCGCCACGACCTCATCCCGGTAACTCCCGCGGCGCACTACATGATGGGCGGCATCGCCACCGACCTGGCCGGCCGCACCAGCCTGAACCGGTTGTACGCCTGCGGTGAAGTGTCGAGCACGGGAGTGCACGGCGCGAACCGGCTGGCGTCGAACTCCCTCCTCGAAGGCCTGGTCTTCGCCGAGCGCGTGGCGAGAGATCTTCAGCGCACGCAACGGCTGGATCAAATGCCGGGAGTGGGCGCGTGGGACGTTCCTCCGCTGCTCGATCGTGGAGCGGCGCAGGTGGCCGCTGACGACGTCCGCCGCGCCATGTGGCAGCACGCCGCGATCGACCGCTCGGCCGAGGGGCTTCGGACCTGTCTCGAGGAGCTGGCGTCGATCGAATCCCGACTTCCCCAGGGAGCCACCGAGGAGCTGAACCTCGCGCAGTCAGCGCGGTTGATCGCGGAGGCGGCGCTGCTGCGTGAGGAGTCGCGAGGCGGTCACTTCCGGTCAGATTTCCCGAGAGCGAAGCGCGCGTGGGCGGCGGCCCATGTCGTGTGGGTTGGGGGCGTGCCGCGTGTGGAGCGCGCCACGGGCCAGGGGCCACGGGCCAAGGCAAGGAAAGGCAAACGGCCGTAGGCCGCTTGCTCATCCAATGATGAGCCGGCGGCGGCGGAGACGCGCCGGCCTTTCCACCCCCTTGGCCCATGGCCCCTGGCCCCTCGCCCGGTCTCCTTGCACACCGCTCTCGCCCCGGGTACGCTCCTCCCATGAGTCAGGAACTCCAGGCCGAGATCCGCTCGCTCGCCAAGGAGCGCAACGCGGTCATCCTCGCGCACAACTACCAACGCCCGGAGGTGCAGGACGTCGCGCATTTCGTCGGCGACTCGCTCGGACTCTCGCGCGAAGCGGCGCGCACGTCGGCCGAGATCATCGTGTTCTGCGGCGTTCACTTCATGGCCGAGACCGCCGCCGTGCTCTCGCCGGAGAAGATCGTCCTCCTTCCCGACCTCGCCGCCGGATGCTCGCTCGCGTCGACGATCGACGCCGAACAGCTCCGCGCGTGGAAGGATGAGCACCCGGGAGCGGTCGTCGTCTCGTACGTCAACACGACCGCCGAGGTGAAGGCGGAATCCGACTACTGCTGCACGTCGGGCAACGCCGTCGAGGTCGTGAATTCGATTCCCGCGGACCGGGAGATCCTCTTTCTGCCCGATCTGTTCCTCGGCGCGCACGTGCGCCGCGTCACCGGGCGCGCGAACATGCACGTGTGGCTCGGCGAATGTCACGTGCACGCGGGGATCAGCCCCGAGAATATCGCGCGACAGCGGTCGCTCCACCCCGAGGCGGAGTTTCTCATCCACCCCGAATGCGGATGCTCGACGAGCGTGCTCGAGGCGATGTCGGCCGGTGACGTCGATGGCGAGGGTGTCCACATCCTCTCGACCGAGGGGATGATTCGCCGGCCGGCGGTCTCGCCGGCACCCGAATTCATCGTCGCGACCGAGGTCGGCATCTTGCACCGCTTGCGAAAGGAGAACCCCGAGAAGCGCTTCTTCGCCGCGAACGATCGCGCGAGCTGCGCCTACATGAAGGTGACGACGCTGCCCAAGGTCCTCGAGTCGCTGGAGACGCTCACCCACCACATCACCGTTCCCGCCGACGTCGCGGCGCGCGCGTACCGGGCGATCGAGCGCATGATCTCGATCGGTGGCCCGGCACCGGCGCCCTTGCTGCCCGGCGAGGACGATCCGGGCGAATGACATGATGAATCAAGAGCCGTCCGAACGCGCCATGCCGCCGCGCCGCGTCACGCCCCTCGCCGTGACACCGGTCCAGATGCCTGACGAGCTGCACTTCCCGCTGCTGCGCCCGGCGGTGGAGAAGCTCGTGCACCGCGCGCTCGTCGAGGATGGCGCGTATACCGACATCACGACGATCGCGACCGTGCTGTCCAACCGGCGGGCGCGCGGGACGCTCGTCTCGCGGCAGTCCGGTGTCGTCGCCGGCCTTCCTCTCGCCCTCGAGGCGTTTCGCCTCGTCGATCCGAAGGCGTCGATCCGGATCGACGTGGAGGACGGGATGCGCGTCGAGGCCAATCACCCCGTCCTGTTCGTGACCGGCCATGCGCGCGAGATACTCTCGGCCGAGCGGGTCGCGCTCAACTTTCTCGGGCGGCTGTCCGGCATCGCGACGCTCACCGCACGCTATGTGGATGCCGTGCGGGGCACGAAGGTCCGCATCGTCGACACGCGGAAGACGACGCCCGGCTGGCGGAAGCTGGAGAAATATGCCGTGCGCGCCGGCGGCGGCCTCAATCACCGAATGGACCTGGCCACTGGCGTCCTGATCAAGGACAACCATCTGGCGGCCGTCGATGGCGACGTCGGGCTGGCGGTCCGACGCGCCCGCGACAAGGCGCCGGCGGGCATGCGGATCGAGGTGGAGTGCGAGCGCCCGGAGCAGGTGGAGGCGGCCGTCGCCGCCGGCGCGGACATCGTCATGCTCGACAACATGCACATCACCACGATGCGCGAGTGTGTCCAGCTCGTGAACGGCCGCGCGATTGTCGAGGCGTCTGGCGGCGTCACGCTGGACACGGTGCGCGCGATCGCCATGACCGGCGTGGACTGGATTTCGATCGGTGCGCTCACGCATTCCGCCTCGTCGATGGACGTGGCGCTGGAGTTCGATCCCGCGTGACCAGCCTCCTCGCCACGGCCTTGGTGCTCGGCGTCGCGCACTCCTTCGCGCCCGATCACCTCGCCGCGATCGGGGTGTTCGTGAGCCGGCGTCCGCGGTGGCGTCGAGCGCTCGCCATCGGGGCGCGGTGGGGAGTGGGGCATTCGCTGGTCATCGTCATCGTGGGCGGCGCGCTCGTGCTCACGGGCTGGCGGTTCCCCGATCGCCTGGCGCCGGTGGTCGAAGGGATCGTCGGCGTGACCCTCGTCGTTATCGGCGTCATGGCGCTCGTCCGCGCGTTGCGCGTGCATGGGCACTGGCACGAGCACGACGGTGTCGCGCACTGGCACCTGCATTCGCACCGGAAGTCGGAGGAGCACGATCACGTGCACCAGGCCGCGTTCGGTATGGGGATGCTTCACGGACTCGCCGGCACGGGCGCTCTCGTGGTCGCACTGCCACTCGCCGCCACCGAGTCGGCCCCCCTCGCGCTCGGCTACCTCCTCACCTTCGGGCTCGGGACGATTCTCGCCATGGCCGTCTTCGGCGTGCTGGCCGGCTGGGCCGTCCGCGGCGGCGGACACCGATCGCCGCGGGTCGTGCGCGCGACGGCGTCGTTCGCGGCGGTCGCGAGCATCGGCGTCGGCCTGTGGTGGGTCGCCGCCGCCCGATGAGCGACGCACAGCCTGACGAGCCGCCGCCGGAGCCCGAGGACATCTGCGAGGTGTGTGGGTCGGTCGACGTGGTATGGATGCAATGCAAGCTGCTGTGCAGGAACTGCGGATCGATCGTCAAGTCGTGCGCGGATCTGATGCCCGGGTGAGCGGAAAGGACGTCGAGGAAAAAGGTTCTTCGGGGAATTGGGGGATTGCCTGCCAGTTCGCCGTTCGGCTGTCCGTGGCCCCGGCACTCGAAGCACGCCCAGCTTTTTTCAGCGCTGTTCCAGCACGTTCGCAGGTCCAGCGGCCTCGTTGAGCAACGATCCCAGTCGCTTCGGGTCGGAGGTCGGCTCCGAGCAGAGATACTGACGGCACACGTACCCCGTCGCCCGTCCCTCGCGCGCGACACGATCCTCGAGCAATGCCACGCCCGCTCCCTCGACGGCCGTGCCCCCGGCCATGACCAGCGCCGGGAGATACTGGTGGCCCACTTCGGCGGTGAGCGCGCGGAAGTCGGCGGCGCTCGGGTCGCCGACGACCGCGACCTCGGTGGCGCCGTGGATCGCGAGGTCGGCCGCGCCTAACAAATGGCCGAAGGCGGCGCCATGCTGCGCGAGCGGGGCCGCGAGCGTCTCGAGCATCCAGGTCGCGCGACGCCGCAGGTCGGCGTCGCGGTAGAGCTCGGCCAGCCGCAGCAGCAGCTCCACGGCCAGCGACGTTCCGGATGGCGTCGCGTTGTCCGTGACCTCGCGAGGACGGGTGATCAAACGCTCGTGATCGTGCGCCGTGTCGAAGAACGCGTTCGTCGCATCGTCCCAGAACGACGCAACCATCGCGTCGCCAAGTGAGCGCGCACGCGCCAGCCACGCTGGGTCGAAGGTGAGCTCGTAGAGCGACAGGAACCCCAAGGCGACCCCGGCATGATCCTCCAGGAAGCCGGGAATGTGAGCCCGACCATCCTTCCAGCTGCGAAACACCCGCGTCTCGCGGACCATCTCGCGCGCGAGAAACTCGCCCGAGCGAAGCGCGGCCGCATGCCAATCGTCTCGACCGAACGCACGCGCGCCTTCGGCGACCGCACGCACCATGAGCCCGTTCCATGACGCGAGGACCTTCTCATCTCGTGCCGGCCACACGCGCGCCGCGCGGCGCTCGTACAACCTCGCGCGGGCCCGGCGCACCGCGTCCTCGAGACTCGACAGCGGGATCTCCTCGCGCGCGGCAATCGCCGATGGGTCGTTGGGGACGTGCAGGATGTTGTGCCCTTCGAAGTTTCCGTTGTGCGACACGCCCCACAATCGGGTGACGAGTCCGGCATCCTCGCCCAGCACCTCGCCGATCTCGGCGGCACTCCACACGTAGAATTTGCCTTCCTCCCCTTCGCTGTCCGCATCGAGCGAGGAGTAGAACCCGCCCGCGGGCGAGAGCATCTCGCGGATCGCCCAGTCGATCGTTTCCTCCGCGACTCGGCGCGTCTCGGCGTCCCTGGTCGCTTGCCAGAGGTGAACGCCGAGTCGAGCGAGGAGCGCGTTGTCGTACAGCATCTTCTCGAAATGGGGGACGAGCCATACGGCATCGACTGCATAACGATGGAAGCCGCCACCGACCTGGTCGTAGATCCCGCCGCGCGCCATCCGGCGGAACGAGTGCGTGACGACCTCGAGGGCGTGCTCGGTGCCGGTTCGGCGCCAGTAGCGCAAAGAGAAGTCGAGTGCCATGGCCTGCGGGAACTTTGGCGCCCCTTCGAATCCGCCGTGCCGCGCGTCGTAACGCTGCGCGATCGAGCGCCACGCCCGCTCGAGGAGCGCCGGTGCGAGGGGGCCCGTGCTGCGTGGCGCCGTTTCCGCCGGGGCGTAGATGCCCTTGAGCTGCTCGCCCGATCGCAGCACCTCGTCGCGCCGGTTTCGATAGGCGTCGGCCACGCTGGCGAGGACGCGCCGGAAGGAGGGCATCCCCATGCGGTCATCGGGCGGGAAGTACGTCCCGCCGAAGAATGGCGCACCCTCCGGCGTCAGGAACATCGTCATCGGCCAGCCGCCGTGGCCGGTCATCGCCTGCACGGCCGACATGTAGATGCCGTCGAGGTCCGGGCGCTCCTCCCGGTCCACTTTCACGTTCACGAAATGCTCGTTCATCATCCGTGCGGTCGCGTCGTCCTCGAAGGACTCGCGCTCCATCACGTGGCACCAGTGACAGGCGGCGTAGCCGATGCTGAGCAGGATCGGCTTGTCTTCGCGTCGCGCGCGCTCCAGCGCCTCGTCACCCCACGGATACCAGTCGACGGGATTGTGCGCGTGCTGAAGGAGGTAGGGGCTCGTCTCGTTGATCAGTCGATTCATGGCTGCACCCGGCTCGCGTGCTCCGGAGTGTTATCGTCGGCGCTCACCCGGCACGTCGATGGGCCAGCTTCCCGTGCGCTCGGTGCTGGGAAGATGCGGTCGGTACATGATGACCTGCGCCCGCTCGAGCGTGACGAGACCACCTTCGATCATCGTGTCGAGCTCGGGCAGGATGGCGTTGATCCGCTCCTCGGTCTCGACGCACTCGATGACGATCGGGAGGTCGAGCGACAGCAGCTCGACGCGATCGGAGTGCAGCCGCGCGTGCGCGCCGAATCCCATGATGCCGCGATGGACCGTCGCTCCCGCGTATCCCCGTCGGCGCAGCAGCTCGACGATCTCCTGATACAGTGGCTTTCCGTGGAACCGATCACGCTCTCCGATGTGGATGCGCATCAGCACCCGCTCGCCCTTGAAGCCCTCCATCGTGCCTCCTCGCCGCTCTACGCGCGGGCGCGCGCCGCCAGCAGCTCACGTGCGATGATCACGCCGGCTAGACACGCGGCGAGTGACAGGACCAGGCTCAGCGCCATGTACAGGCCGGCGCGCTCGTGCTGCCCTTCCTCGAGCAGCGCGATCGCCTCGTAGCTGAACGTGGAAAAGGTGGTGTAGCCTCCGCAGAACCCCGTGGTCAGGAGCGCGCGGACCTCGGGTGACATCGCCGAGCTGCCCAACGCGTAACGCAGCAGAAACCCTAGCAGCAGCGACCCGGTGACGTTCACGACGAGCGTCCCGATCGGAAACGTGCCCGCGGCACGCTGCTGGATGAGGGTTCCGAGGAGAAATCGCGCTACCCCGCCGACCGCACTGCCGACCGCCACGTACCAGACCATCTACAGCCTCCCGGAGGGCGAGACTCGACACGTTCCAACCGTTCGTGCCTCGACGAAGATAGAAAGCCTCTCCCCGATGCGCGAGACAGTCGCGCTCGCCGCGACGTCGTATATTGCGTGCAATCCTCCGACGAGGCGCACGCTGTGGCAACGAATCTCGCCCCCGAGCTCGACCGGTTTCTCTCCGAGAACAACGACCGCATCCACGACGAGCTGTTCGAGTTCCTGCGCATCCCGAGCGTGAGCGCGCGATCGGAGCATCGGCAGGACACGATGCGCGCCGCCGAGTGGCTCGCGGCGCGAATGCGCGACATCGGGCTCACCACCGAGATCGTCCCTACCGAGGGACATCCCATCGTGATCGGCGAGTGGCGCAAGGCCGGCACGGAAGCGCCCACCGTGCTCATCTACGGCCACTACGACGTCCAGCCCGCCGAGCCGCTCGAGCTGTGGGAATCACCACCATTCGAGCCGACGGTGCGGCGCGGACGCATCTACGCCCGCGGCGCGGTCGACGACAAGGGCCAACTGTACCTGCACGTGAAGGCGCTCGAGGCGCACCTCCGCACGCGCGGCACGCTGCCCATCAACGTCATCGTGCTCGCCGAGGGAGAGGAGGAGGTCGGCAGTCCGAACCTCGCGAGCTTCATCGAGGACCACGCGAAACGCCTCGCGTGCGATGCCGTCGTCATCAGCGATTCATCGATGTTCGCGCCGGGCCTCCCATCGATCCTCTCATCCCTTCGGGGATTGGCGTACGTGCAGATCGACGTGCAGGGCCCGGCGGTCGATCTCCACTCCGGCTCGTACGGCGGCGCGGTGATCAATCCCGCCACGGCACTCGCGCGCATCATCGCCACCTTCCACGATGACCAGTATCGCGTCGCGATCCCGGGCTTCTATGACAAGGTCCGTGACTGGCCGGACGACGCTCGCTCGCGCATTCGGGCACTGCCGTTCGAGGAGACGAAGTTCGCGGAGGAAGTGGGCGCTCCCGCGTTGGGCGGCGAAGCAGGTCGAACAACCCTCGAGCGCATCTGGACGCGGCCCACCTGCGAGATCAATGGACTGCTGAGCGGCTACACCGGCGAAGGCGCGAAGACGGTGCTCCCTGCCGCGGCGATGGCCAAGGTGAGCTGCCGTCTCGTCCCCGATCAGGATCCCGATGAGATCGCCACCCTGGTCCGCGCGCACGTCGAGCGCGTTGCGCCCGCGGGCGTCAGCGTCACCGTTCGTGCGCTCCATGGCGGCCGGCCGTGGCGCGCCGATCTGAAAGGCCCGCTGTACGACGCGGCGCGCCGAGCGCTGGCGACGGCGTTCGAGCATGAGCCGGTGATCGTCGGCGAAGGCGGATCGATCCCCGTCGTCGGAGACTTCGAGCGCATCCTCGGCGCGCCGGTTCTGCTGGTCGGGTTCGGCCTGCCGGGAGAAAACGCCCACGCCCCGAACGAATGGATGAGCGACGAGAACTTCGTGAAGGGCACGAGGGCGATCGCTTCGCTCTGGGACGAGCTGCGGGGGTGACCGGCCTGGCCGTCCTCGCCCCCCTTTGAAGCCCCGGATACGGGCTTGACGTGGTCACTGATTTAGGCTATCCTAACTCTGGCATTATCTGTTACTAATTCCGCCTTTCGGTCCGTCTATTCAGCAGCGCAACTCCAACCGTCCCAACCGCTCCGCACCGTCATCGCGCGACGAACTCATATGGCAAAGGACCCGCTTCTCTCTCGCCGTGCTCTCCTGAAAGCCGGCGCCCTCGGCACCGTCGCCGCGGGTGGCGCGGCGGCGCTTCGCACGCTCAACGGCGTGGCCGAGGCGCAGCAGACGGTCGACTCCACCGGCGGCCGTGTGATCGTCCACGGGTCGCACGACGCCATGATCGCCGTCGGCGACCTGCAGCCCGGCCAGTTCGACCCCACCGCCTTCCTCACGCACTTCGATTACGGGACCGTCTCCCGCCTGCCTAACGGGCAAACGCTGCGCGAGTACACGATCGTGGCCGAGGATCGCGAGATCGAGGTCGCACCGGGGGTGTTCTATCCGGCATGGACGTACAACGGCCAGGTCCCCGGTCCGACGATCCGCTGCACGGAGGGGGATCGCGTCCGCATCCATTTCACGAATCGCGGGAGCCACATCCACTCCGTCCATTTCCACGGCATTCACCCCGCGAACATGGACGGGGCGTTCGAGATGATCCCGCCCGGCGAGCGCTTCGTCTACGAGTTCGACGCCGAGCCGTTCGGACTGCACCTCTACCACTGTCACACCGTGCCGATCAAGCGGCACATCCACAAGGGGCTGTACGGCGCATTCATCATCGATCCCAGGGACGGGCGCCCGCCGGCGAGCGAGCTGGTGATGGTGATGAACGGGTTCGACACGAACTTCGACAACGAGAACGAAATCTACGCCATCAACACCGTGGCGTTTCACTATCAGAAGCACCCCATCCCGATCAAGCTCGGCGAGCTCACGCGCGTCTATCTGATCAACATCACCGAGTTCGATCTGCTCAACTCGATGCATCTCCACGGCAACCTGTTCCGGTTGTACCGCACCGGCACGAGCCTCACGAACTACGAGTGGACGGACGTCGTGACGCTCGCGCAGGGGGAGCGCGCCGTGCTCGAGTTCAGCTACAAGTTCCCCGGCCAGTTCATGTTCCACGCGCATCAGAGCGAGTTCGCCGAGCTCGGGTGGAGCGGGATCTTCCGTGTCGAGGAGCCCACCCGTGTCTGAAATGGTCCAGGGCGCCGCGGGCGCTCGAGGCCCTGGAGAGGCGGTTGGCGCCCTCGACTCCCGCGATCCCGCGACCCCCCGACATCGGCTCTTTCTGGCTCTCGGGCCGCTCGTCCTGCTCGCGCTCCTTGTCTTCGCGCTGCTGAAGCTCGGCCCGCTCGGCGTATTTCGAGACACGTTTCCCCCGATCGAAGAGCTGACGATCGAGCGCGTCACGCTACCCAAGCCGGGCGAGCTGGTCGTGCACGTCGTCAACGGCGGGCCGGAGGCGGTGACGGTGGCGCAAGTGCTGGTCGATGACGCGTCGTGGCTGCACTACATCGACGGCGACCGCACGCTCGGCCGGCTCGCCCGCCGGACGATTCGCATCCCGTACCCCTGGGTGGAAGGGGAGCCGCACGTCGTCCGTCTCGTCACGAGCACCGGCCTCACGTTCGACACGACGATTGACGTCGCCACGACGACGCCGAGCGCCGATGCGCGATACCTCACGACGTTCGCGCTGCTCGGCGTCTACGTCGGCGTCATCCCGGTGTTTCTCGGCCTGCTCTGGTTCCCGGCGTTGCGCACGGCGAGCCGCCGGTGGCTCGACTTCTTTCTGGCGCTCACGGTTGGCCTGCTGATCTTCCTCGGCGTGGATGCGTTCGCGGAAGCGCTCGAGACCGCGACGCGTGTCCCAGGCGCCTTCCAGGGGCTGGGCCTCGTGCTGTTAGGCGTGCTCGGCACGCCCCTGGCGTTGGCGGCGATCGGCCATCGGGGGCGCGCGAGGCGCGAGGCCTCCTCGCCGTTTCACGTGGCGCTCCTCATCGCGATCGGCATCGGGTTGCACAACCTCGGCGAGGGTCTCGCGATCGGCGCGGCGTATTCCACGGGCGCGATCGCCCTGGGCACCTTCCTGATTATCGGATTCCTGCTGCACAACACCACTGAGGGGCTCGGGATTCTCGCGCCGATCGCGAAGGAGCAGCCGAGCATTGGGCGACTGGCGATGCTCGGTGCGATCGCCGGGGTGCCGACCGTGCTGGGCGCGTGGATCGGTGCTTTCACGTACTCGCCACTCTGGACGACGCTGTTCTTCGCGATCGGTGCCGGTGCGATCGTGCAGGTCGTGTGGGAGCTGATCAAGCTCTTCGCGCGCCGATCGGAAGGTGGGCTGACGGCGCCGCTGAACGTCGCCGGCTTGATGGCAGGTCTCCTGATCATGTACCTCACCGGTCTCCTGGTTCCCGCATGATCCGTCGCTCGGCTCTCGTCCTCGCCGCGCTCGCGCTGTCCGTCGCGACCGCGCATTCGCAAGCCGCAATCCCCACTCCGAGCAAGCCTCCCGTCCGCGACAACAGCTTCCTGATCGAAGAGGCATACAATCAGGAAGCGCGCGTCGTGCAGCACATCAGCGTGCTGTCGCTCACGCGACGCGCCAGCGATTGGGAGTACGGCTTCACGCAGGAGTGGCCCGCGGGAAGTCAGCGTCACCAGCTCAGTGTGACCGTGCCCGTCGTGCACGTGGCCGACGCGACCGGCGTCGGTGACGTGGCCGTGAATTATCGCTACCAGCTCGCGTTCGACGACGCGACCGGGAACGCGCTGGCCCCGCGCGTGAGCCTCGTGCTCCCCACCGGCGACGTGGAGCGGGGGCGGGGAACGTCATCGCTCGGTCTTCAAGTGAATCTCCCCGCCAGCTGGGGGCTGCACGAGACGTTCGTGACGCACTGGAACCTCGGCGGGGCATGGACGCCGTCGGCGCGCGCGCCGGGGGGAGGGCGTGTCGCGACGCGCGACCTCACCGCGGGCGCGAGCGCGATCTGGATGGCGAAGCGCGAGCTGAATTTCATGCTCGAGGTCGTGTGGGCACGCGAGGAGCTCGCGGTCGCGGCCGACACGCGCGCGGCCGAGGAGTCGGCGTGGGTGTCGCCCGGCCTGCGGGCCGCGATCGACTTCGCCAGCGGCCTCCAGATCGTCCCGGGCCTCGCCTTCCCGATCGGCTTCGGCCCGAGCGACGGCGAGCGGCGTGTGCTCGCGTATCTCAGCTTCGAGCATGGATTCTAGTGAACTGCGTCTGAATTGGTGAATGCAGTCGCAGTAAGGGCGACGGCAATTTTACCGCAGAGAACGCGGAGAGCGCAGAGGGCTGCACCCGCTGGAGTCGTTGTCAAAAGCCGCTGTGGGTGACGTTTCTCTGCGTCCTCTGCGTTCTCTGCGGTAAAATTGCCGTCGCCGTGCTGTTTTTGCTGTCAAAGAATCCGTGTTGATGCGAGGTTGCCGTTCGCACGTCGCTGCGGCTCCGTGGACCCCCTGCACTCAGGACCTCAGACGCAGTTCACTAGTTAGGGGTCAAAATCCAGGAACCCCTACACTAGAATCGCCACTCCCGAATCACGAACGCGCCGAGAATGTTCTTGCGCGGGGGCTCCGCTTGTGCCGCCAGCGTCGGCTCGCGGACGAGATAGCGCGGGATGTAGCTCAGCTCGAGACGAAGCCCCTTGGGCATCCGGTGCACGAGCCGAACGCCGAACGGATTCTTGTTCGCCGGCTGTGCCTGCACCGCGATGAAGGTCCGGCTGCGGTTCACGTACTTGCCGGCTTCGATCTCGGTGAGGCTGAGCGAGCTAATGACGCTGTTCGACGACAGCTCGGCCGGCACGTCGGCAGGGGTCAGGTTGAACTCGTCCGTCCCTAACGAGCGGGCGGCGTCCTGCTCGAGCTCGTTCGTCAACACGTCGAGCGCCGTCCCGGCGAGCTGCCGGGTCGCGATGCCGGCGACGTTCCCTACCAGCTCACCACTGCCCGAGGACTGCCCCGACAACGCGGACCCCTGCACGTTGAGCAGTGACGACGAGGAGCGCCCGAACGCGAGATAGCTGAGCAGGTCCGACTGCGGGATCGGCGGCTGCGATGTGCTCTCGATCGTGAGCTTCGGGTTCCGAAGCGATCCCCCGATGATGACCTGGATGTCGAGGGCGCCCGAGCCCACCAGCGACACCTCGTGAACGGCGGTGATCTGGAGCATCGGGTTGATCTCCGGATCGCCGATGAACGTCGCCGACCCGCGGTTGATCACGAAGCGCCGCCCCATGAATTCGTACGTGCCCTGATCGGCGTTCACGACACCCTCGAGCGTGAGTGCCCGCCGGCTGCGATCGACGTGAATCGTGAGCGCGCCGTACCGCTCGGGGGTGTACACCTCGACGTTCGCCTCGGGCGACCGCACCCAGGTGTCGCGCGACACGTTGAGCATGACATCCACGCGCAGATTCTCGAGCAGGGGCGACTGCCCCGGCAGCACTTCGCGATCGCCGATGACCGACGTGTCGACGACGGCGAAGAGCGCCGGGTCATCGGCGTTGATCACATCCTTCCCGTCGGACTTCGGGATGTAGATGACGCCATTGCGGATGTTCGCCGTGCCCGTGACGTAGACGGCGTCGAAGGGACCTTCGATTCCGATGTTCGCGTCGGCATTGATGCGTCCCTGCTCGTTGTCGAGCACGCGCGCGTTGGTGGCGACGATGCGCAGGTCGAACGCGGGCCGCGTGAGCTCGGCGACACCGAGGCCGCCTCGCACGCGGATTGGCCCGTTCGCGTGCCCCACCAGCGAATCGATCACGAGCGTGTCGCCGCGGAGCCGCACGAGTCCGTTGATGTCCCGCATCGTCACGCCGAGGGGCACGATCCGGAACGACGCGAAGTCGAGTGCCACGAGGCCGGTCATGTCGGGCGAGCGTGGCGTGCCTCGCGCCGTGACCACGCCCACGAGCGTGCCCCGCACCTCGCTCACGGCGTCGGTGAACTTCGGCAGCACGTCGAGGGGCAGCGAATCCGCGCGGAGCTCGAACTCCAGTGGACGGTCGAGCAGCCGCGGCCCGGTCACCCCGGCGAGGGCCAGATTCACGGGAATCACCCCTTCGGCGACCGCGACCGGCGTCCCCGTTCCGCGCAGCGCCTCCGCCTGCGCGTCCAGCACTTCGTCGGCGTAGGTGAATCGGGCGCGGAGATCGGGCACGACCGTCCCGCGATACGATGCGCCCGTGACGCCTAACGCCGCACGCACGCGGGGATCGCGGGTGGTCCCTTCCACCCGGGCCACGACCTGCACCACCCCCGTGGCCTCGAGGTCGGCTTGCAAGAGCTCGACGACATGGGCGACCTCGAGTCCGGAGACCTCGATGTCGAGCCGGGCTGACCCCTCGGACGGGACGAGGCCGTTCACGTAGAGGCGTCCGCGCGTTCCCTGCCGCAGATCCAGCGCGACGATCTCGATGCCCCGGCCGCCCCATCGGATCGTGCTCGGTCGCGCCGACACCCAGGTCGTGCTGTCGAACCGCAGGTTCAGCCGGTCGAGGTGCACCTCGCGGTGATCCGCGTGCAGCGCGAAGTTGCCGCTGAGCCGGTAGTCATACGACTCGTGCTGATGAATGGCGATGTCGGCCTTGCCGGTGTTGCCCCGCGAGGTGACGCGGGCCTCCACGCTGTCGAGCGCGAAGCCGGCCGCCTGCACGGTGTCGAGCGAGAGACCTGCCGCGATCGTCGACTCCGGCGTTCGCGCCGCGAGCCACGCGTACTCCACGCGTCCACGCCGCACCGTGGTGCCGCTGATCGCGAGGTTCTCCACCGCTGCCCGCCCGCGCAGATCGAATCGCTCGAGATTGCCGCGAATCGTGCCCGCCGCCGCCAGGCTGCCGCCGAGCGAGTCGCGTCGCACGGGACGAATCGAGTCGACCTTGAGGACGGGTCCCGGGCCACCGGTGACGGCGCGCTCCACCTCGGTCGCTCGCGCGACGGCCGCGGAATCCTCCCGCGCTTGCTTGATGGCCTTCCGCAGCCGCGCCGGGCGTGGGGCCACCACCGCGGTGTCCTGTGCCGGCAGCCAGCGCGCCAGCCCGGAGATCGAGTCGACGTTCACGCGATATGACAGCTCGCCGGTCCGCCCGGCCACCAGGCCAAACGTCCCCCGGATATCCGCCTGCGCGAACGACGTGTGCACCGTCACCGGCCCCACGGTGGCAAGCCCATCCGCGATCGCCACGCGAACGCGCGCGGAGTCGAAGGAGACGCTGTCGATCGCCGAGCCGAGCAGGTCGGCGGTGATCGTCGCGCGCATGGTTCGAAGATCGCTACCCGCGCCGCGAATCCGCGCAATGCCGCTGAGCGACGTGGCGGGCAGCGCCGCGGCCACCATCTGGAGGTTGAAGACGGTGAGCGTCGCCTGGGCGTCGTAGCTCGGCGTCCCCTGCACATCGACGCGGGCGACCGTCAGCAGCTCACCGCCGTCGGGCAGCCGCAAATCGGCGCGAACCGCCAGGTCGTTCAGCGATCCGCGCACGCGAATCGGACCCGCCGCGCTGCCCCGCAGACCTAACGCCGGCACGAATCGCCCGACCGTCACGAGTGACAGTGGGCGCGCACGGAGGTCGAAGTCCATCCACGTCCCGCCACGCATCGCCACCACCCCGCGACCGGTCAGGTGCGACCGGGCGCCGCGATCCACGTGGTCGACGTCCACGGTCGCCGTCAGGCGCGTCGTCGTCGACCCGTCGAGCATCGCCGTCCCGGTCACGACGCCGCCGATCGGCAGGTCGGGAACCGCCATGCGCGCGAGGTCCACCTGTAACGGCGCGAAGCGCAGGCGCAGGCCACGCGCGCGAACCTCACCGTCGCCGAACCCAACGAGCCCCCGCGCGACGACGCGGCTCCGCCCATTGACCGCGTCGTCGAAGGCGACGTCGCCGTCCACCGTCAGCTCGCTCGTCGTGCCATCGAGCGAAGCGCGGCCACTCACGGCGCCGCGACGCGGGACGTCCAATCCCGGGACGAGCTGCTCGATGAGGCGCGTGTCGAAGTTCGCGAACGTCAGGTGCGTGTCGTGGAATCGGGCCGCGGTCTCGGTGAGGGTGAGCCCGAAATCGCCGCCCACCCGCGACGCGCCGGATTCGATACGGGCATTGCGAGCGACGTAATCGCTCGGCCCGTCATCCCGCATGACCATCGTGAAGTCGAGCGTGCCGCTCCCTCGCGAGGGCAGACGCGGATAGAGCCAGCGAAGGTCGGCCAACCCCACCGGCGCGCCCCGAAGCGCGAGACGCAGCTCCTGCGTGTCGATGCCATAGCGCCCGTCGCCGGTGATCTGCGATCCCGGCATCACGATGCGCACGTCGTCGAAGCGCAGGGTATCGCGCACGATGTAGAACGTTCCTTCGACGTCGCGAATCTCGGCGGCTGGCGGGCGGAAGGGCGCGGCGATGCCGCTGAGCGCGGTCACCTGGATCGCGATCCCGCTCGAGTCCGGATCCTCGAGCCGAAGCCGCGGAAGCGTGGTGTTGATCTGGCGGAAGTCCATGACCTGCTGATAGCCCTTCCGCGCCCGGACGACCTGTTGGCGCGTGCCCCCTTCCAGCGCATTCGCGATCACCCGCGCGCGAGCCGCGCCCGTCGAATCGCTGTCCGGCTTCCAGGGCGTGCGCACGATGAAACGCCCTCCGACGACCTCGACGTCGTTGAAGGCGACCCAGTCCCCGAATCCAGGCCCGTCGCTCGGCGTGTCCGGTGTCGTGTCCTCGGGGAAGATCGACTCGAAGTTCCAGTCCTCATCCTCGAGCTTGTCGAAGATCACGAGCGGTCGCACGAGCCGCAGGCTGTGCAGCTCGATTCGTTTTCTCGCGAACGCGGTGAGCTTGTAGTCGGCCACCACGGTATCGGCGCTGACGAACGGCCGGCCGGCGGTGTCGGCAATCGAGAAATCGGTCATCACGACGCCGTCGAGCAGGTTGCCACCGATCCCGCCGATCCGCACCTGCCCGTGCACCATCTCGGTGAGCGTGGCCAGCGTGAAGCGGCGCACGCGCTCCCGCCCGAAGTCGGTCATCGTCAACACGAGGACGACGGCGACGGTGAGCACCGCGATCGCGCCGACGACGACGCCGAGTCCGACGAGCGCGCGCTTCATCTCAGAAGGCCTGACCGATGGAGAGATGCAGCGTCAGGCGATCGAGCACGTGCCGCCACCCTTTCCTGGTGCCCTCCAGTGGATCGTACGCCTTGTTCTGCTGGAGCGGCACGATGCGCCGGACGCCGTTGTCGTCGATCACTTCCGTCACGATCGGCAGATTCTCAGCGAGGCGCGGCTTGATGCCGAGATCGATGCGGACGGGCCCGACTGGCGTCGTGTACCGGAAGCCGAATCCCGGCGTGATCGCGCCCGTGCCGCGCGTGAGGGTGGAGACGTTGCCTTCGCCCACGACGCCGGCGTCGACGAAGAGTGCCATGTCGACCGACCCCCAAATCCCGAAGCGATACTCGACGCTCCCTTCCAGCAGTGTGCTCCCACCGACCGGGCGTGGCTCGAAATCGCTCGATGGGAGGGCGCTCGCCTCCTCGCAGTCGCCCGCGAGCAGCTCGTCGCGGGTGCAAAGGGCGGGCGTCGTATCGTTAGGTGCGTCGAGGAGCTTCCCCGGGTCGATCGTGAGCACCCGCGGGCCGAGCTGGTTCTCGCCGTACCCGCGCACCGACTGGGCACCACCCGCATAGAACCGCTTCCGAGGGTGAATGATCGCGTTGGCCCCAACCAGCCCCCGACCGAGAAGGGCCTCCGACGCGCTCGCGAGGGCGCGCACCCACCCGCCGCGAACTCGCCACGCCAGTACCGCGTGACGCCCGAACGCCTTGTACCGGCGATACTCCCCCGACACGCGGTTGTATCGGTAGTCCGACATCGTGAATGCCGACGCGTGCTCGACGTCCGCGCGCGCGAAGTACCCGCGCGATGGGTCGAGCGGGTCATCGCCGCGATCGGTTACGAACGAGACCGCCAGCGGGGAGAGCCTCTGCCGGGCGCGGAGCGCCGCGATGTCGAGCGGGTCGCAAATCGCGAAGTTCTCACAGAAATACACGTCGCTCGCCTCGACTCGCGTGAGCTCGAAGCGATAGGCGAGACTCAGCGGGGCGCGCGACGCGAGCGCCCGCGTGAGGCTCGCGCCAGCGCCGAGTCCCTTCTCGACGAAAATGCCCGGCGCGCTGCGGCGGTGGGTGAACGCGCTCAGGCCCAGCGTGTTCCGGGGGGACTGGAACCAGGGCTGCGTGAAGTCGGCGGTCGCCTGCCAGGTGGGGGCGAAGTACTGGTCGGCGTCGCGGTCCGACACCGGGCGCCGCAGCACCTCCTGGAAGGGGAACTGCGCATTCAATGAATTGGCGAAGAGATTCCCGACCGCGCCCCGGAAGTCGAGCCGCCGTGCGCCGCCGAGCCAATTGTACCTCGTGAGGCGCCCCTCGACCTGCCCGAACTCCATCGTGTTGAAGCCCGCACTCGCGCGGATCTCGCGCAGCGGCGCCTCCTGCACGGTGATCTGAATGTGCTTGATGCTGTCGCCCTGCGGGGGGACGATGATCACCGCACGGCGGAACAGATTCGACTCGTACAGGTTGCGCTGGCTCGTGATCAGCTCGTGTCGCTTGTAGGGCCCGCCTTCCTTCAGCGTGAGCGAGTTGCGAATCGTCCGCTCGGACACCCGCTCGTTCCCGGTGATCGAGATGCGGCCGACCGTGGTGGGCCACTTGGGATCGACCGTCGCACGGATGCTCGCCGCCTTGGCGGCGGTGTCGACGACGATCGTGTCGACGCGCGCGTCGGCGTCACCGTACCCCTTGTCCCACAGCGTGGCCTCCAGGAAGACGATGCTGGAGTCGAGCGCGATGAGGTTGAGCGGGTCGCCGGCGCGCACCTTCATGGCGTTCCGCACTTCGTTGTCGTTCAGGATCTCGGCCGGCCGCTCGAGGCGGATGGAGCTGATCCGTGTCGGTGGACCTTCGGTCACCTTGAGCTCGACGCGCACCCCGCCGTCCTTCGGCGTGATCGCGGTGTCGACCTGGGTGTCCCGCCATCCGCGCTTCCAGTAGAACACGCGGATACGGAGCATGTCGCGACGCAGCTCGGTGCGATCGAGGAAGTGCCGTTCCTTGAACAGGCTCCAGTCGCTGATGAGGCAGATGGGGGTGGCGAGGAGGAGGCGGCAGCGGCTTTCCTCGACCTCGACGCTTTCCTCGAGCTCGTCCTCGCTCACCGACTCGACTCCGGCCCACTTGAGGTCCTTGACCTCGGGTGCCTCGCGCTCGTCGCGCTCCTGCGCCCCCAAGGTCGCTCCGCCGGTGACGCAGGCGAGCAGCGTGAACAGGCTGGCCAGGGCGAGGCGAGTCATGGGGGGCAGAAGTGCAAGGCCTGCGCCTCGGAGAGGCGCAGGCCGGGCCGGGGACCGAGGGCCATGGGCCAGGCGAGGGCACCGGGTGATGCGGATTCCGTTCGGTCGTCATCCGATGAGCAAACGGCCGCGCTGTGCGCGGCCGTTTGCCTTTCCATCACCGTGGCCCCTGGCCCCAAGCCCCGCCTTACAGGCCGGCGAGCAAGGCGTCGTTCCCGGCCGTCCCGGCGATGCGCTTGATCAGCCACTCCATCGCGGATTGCGGGGGCATCTGCTGAAGGCCCCGACGCAGCGTGTAGACGTTGTCCAGCTGGTCCGGGCGGAAGAGCTTCTCTTCGCGGCGCGTGCCACTCGTCGCGATGTCGATCGACGGGAAGATGCGCTTCTCGGAGAGCGAGCGATCGAGCTTGATCTCGGAGTTGCCCGTTCCCTTGAACTCCTCGAAGATCACGTCGTCCATTCGCGATCCCGTCTCGACCAGCGCGGTCGCGATGATCGTCAGCGACCCACCGCCGTGCTGGGGCGCGACGGCGCGCGCGGACCCGAAGAACGCCTTCGGGCGCGCCATGGCCGTTGCATCGAGGCCACCCGACAGCGTGCGCCCGGTACCGCGCTCCACCGTGTTGTGTGCGCGGGCGAGCCGCGTCAGCGAATCGAGCACGATGACGACATCCTTGCCATTCTCGACGAGTCGGCGCGCGTGCTCCAGCGTCATCTCGGCGACATCCACATGACGCTCGGCGGGCTGGTCGAAGCTCGACGCGATGACCTCGCCGCGTCCCCATTCGATCATCTCGCTCACTTCCTCGGGGCGCTCATCGACGAGCAGCACGAGCAGTGTCGCGGTCGGATGATTGATCGCGACGCCCTCGGTGATCGCCTGGAGCAGCATCGTCTTTCCGGCGCGCGCGGGGGCGACGATCAGCGCGCGCTGGCCGAAGCCGATTGGCGCGATGAGATCGATCGCGCGACGCGTGAGCTCGGGCCCGCCCTTGGCGGGACGGCCCGTCTCGAGCACCAGTTTGCGGTCGGGATACGAGGCAACGAGCGAGGAGAATTCCGGACGGCGCAATGCCGACGCGGGATCCTCGCCGTTGATCGTCTTCACCTCGGCGACGGCCATTCGTCCGCGATGATCGCGGCCTACCGTCGCCTGCACCATGTCGCCGCGGCGCAGTCCGAGCTGCCTGACGAGATGCGGCGGAACGAACGCGTCGCTTGGGGTGGGGAGGTAGCTCTCGGCCGCCCGGCGAATGAATCCGCCGTCGCGCGACGGATCGAACCACCCCTCGGCGTCCCCCTCGGCGACTATGACGGCGGGGACGGGAGCGCCTCCTCCATGCTCGGGTCGCGGGCCTCCGCGACCGCGACCACGGCGTCCGCGGCGTCCGTTCTGGCCAAACCGGTCGCGTCCGCCCTGATGCTGCGGGTGCTGGCCGGGCTGCCGCGTCGGTGGAGGACCGCCGGGCGCCGGGACGCTCTCGCTGGCCGGCGTAATGAGGGGCGCGCTGGGGGCCGGCGTGCCGTTGTCGTGCTCCGGTGCTCCGCCATCGGGGAGCGTGGAGGCATCGTCACGATAGGGATTCACTTCCATGTCATTGGCCTCGAAGGTGGGACGAGGCTGCGCGGGGCGCGGGCCGCGCCCACGACGGGGCGGGCGTCTGCGTTCGTTCATGCAACCAGGTGTGTCGTGGTGGATTCTCGGCGGGCACGTCCATACGGAGCGTGCCCCATACGTCCTCTGGGGTTTCTCGTGAGCGCGCCGCGATGCACGCGGCTGTTCCAAGGCGCTCTGGTGCATGGCCGTCCTGGCGACGCACCGGTCGTACTTTCGTGCTGTTGTCGACGACGTCGCGGAACCACGGACGACTCACGCGCTTCCGGCGCTTGCTCAGCGCAACCCGAGCGGCTCCGCGCCTGCGTTGCGGCGCTGCTCGACTACCAGGGATGACCAACGCGCGCTGGCGGGTCAGCCACTACCAACTTCACTTGCCAAGGCGGTTTTCGCAACTACCAGTTTCCTGGCCGCTCAGAGGCGAGAATTGTGCCCAAAGGCAACGAGGAATAAGGACCGAGGAGTGAGGAATCGACGGGCGAGGTGCCAGGCAACCGAATTGCTCACTCCTCTGTCCTCATTCCTCCTTCTCGCGCAGCGCGTCCAGCTTCCGCGATGACGCGATCACCCGCCGGGCGAGATCGACGATGCGACTGACCGACTCGCGCTGCTCGGCGTTGAGCGTGGGGTCGAGCTCCAGCAGCTGCGATTCGGCCAGCAGCGCGGCGAGGGGGTTGTTCATCTCGTGTTGCACCCGTCCCACCGCGTTCGAAAGTTCCATCACCCTGCTGGTCTCGGTCAGCTTGTCGTCGCTCACGCGTCATGCTCCGGCACGTATTCGGTTGCAGTCCCGCACCATTGACGACGCAGCCTCGCGTACGTCAGCGGGCGTGACCTCCGGGACTGCTCTGCATAACTTACGCCCCGGAATGACCACTCCCACCGCCCACGCTCGCGCCGAGATCGCCGCTGCCGTCGACGCCTATCGGGTCGACGCGAACATCGCCCGGCTGCTCGAGCGCATCGACCAGGCTGCGCGCACCACCGATCCAGACGCCCTGGCCGTGGCCGTCGAGCCGTTCCGCGCGATGCCCGAGGTCGCCGGCCCCGCCTACGAGCACATCGTCGCGGCAAAGCCTGACGACGCTCGCGCGCTGGTGATTCTCGCCAACGCCTACTGGCTGGCGGGCCGCGGGCCGGAGCAGGTCGCGGAGCTCGCGTCGCGCGCGATCGCCGCCGACCCAACGCATCGCGGCGCGTGGCACCTGTGGGCCCTCACCGAATCGGATCTTCGCGCACGCGTCAGCCGGTGGCGTCAGGTCGCCGAGCGGTTTCCCGACGATCAATTGGCCCGCGCGAACCTGGCCGACAACGCCGCGTCGCTCGCCTCGACCGACCACGATCGTGAGGCGCTGGACCTGGCGATCGAGACGTATTCGCAGCTCCGCGCCCTCGCCCAGCGTGACGATGAGCGGCAGGCATTGGATCGCGCGATCGAGACGCTTGGAGGCTGGAAACTATGAGGAATGAGGACCGAGGAGTGAGGAATTCAATGGAGTGGCCTTTCGTTCAGTCGAATTCCTCACTGCTCCTTGCTCATTCCTTCCTCTCCGTTACGCACTCGCATCTCTCACCCGGGGCGCCAGCTTCGCCAGCTCGGCCATGAGCTCCTGAAGCTCGAACGGCTTGTGCAGCGCCTTGCATCCGCACGCCTCGATCAGCTCGAGCGCGCGCTCGCTGGTGTCGCCGGTGGTGAACAGCGTGCGATATCGCAGGTGCGGCTGGATCGAGGCGGCGAGCTCGAACAAGACGTCGCCACGCAGGTCGGGGATGCGGAGGTCGAGCACGAGGAAATCGAAGTGCTCGGCGCGGAGGAGCGTGTGTGCCTGCTCGCCGGCCTCGACGGCGACGACGTCGTAGCCAGCGCGCCCGAGGGCGATCGTCAGTGCACGACAGATCGTCGGTTCATCATCGACCACGAGTACGCGTAACCGCTCATTGAACCGCATTCGTCCGTTCTCCTCGTCGTCCCAGCCGCCCCGTGAGTAGCGCGACGAACTCGTCCGGTGGCACGCTCTGCCGCAGCGCGGTCGGTGTGAGTCCGGTCGCCGCCCGCACCTGCCGTGCGAACAGCCGCGACGATCCGTAGCCAAGGCGCTCGACGACTTCATCCAGCGAGCGTCCCGGGTCCTGCATATAGAAATACGCACGCAAGAGGCGCGCGCCCAGCACCAGCATTCTCGCCGACGCGATCCCGGCGCGTTCCAGCCACCGGTCCAGCGCCCGGCGGTTCATCGCTGCCGCCTTGGCGAGGTCGCTCACGTCCTGGAACTGCTGCGGCACTCGGAACAGCCGCTCGACCGCCCGTGCGAGCTCGGCGGGGACCGTGCCGAGCGGCCGCGCGAGCGACGCGAGGACCATGTCGCTCATCACGTACGCCGGCTGCCGCTCCAGGAGATCGCGGAAGCGGCGCGGCTCGTCGTCGAAGTTCCGGAGCACGACGTGCCGCACGCCCAGCTTTGCCAGCTCGACCGTCGCGCCGAGCGTTTCCGGCGCGAGGATCGTATAGATCACTACGGGGAGCGAAGGGAAGTCCCGGATGAGTGTCCGGAGCTCGTCCAGTCGCACCGTGCCCTCGGCCCGTGGATCCGCAACGACCAGATCCACCGGCTTGCGTCGGACCTCGTCCATGAGCTCGTTCCACCGATCGACGGTGATGACGTGGTGCTCGCGGCCGAGGACGACTCGCAGGTGGGACAGCAGCAGAGGAGGGAGACGGACGACGACGTTCACGCCACCGGATCACGTGTCCTAAAAGTGCACATCGGTGTCTGAAGATGTGCGTTTACCGATGGACGCGCGACGGTACCTTGCGTGACAGTTGCAACCCCCCAGTTACAACTCTCTTCGCGAGGTCTGTCATGTCCCGCCGCCACCTCTCTCTCCTGGTGCTCGCCCTCCTGACGTTTGCTGTATCTGCTTGCGCCGACGTAACCGCGCCGGAGCCCAGCAGTGACTGCCCGGTCGTTAGCGGCAACGGTCAAAGATCAGATTGCTAAAAACTAATCTTGCGTACTGCTCCGGGGCCACAAGCTGTCACTTGTGGCCCCGTTTTACATCTCAGCTACCGGCGCCGACGAGCTCACGCATCTCGCGAACCGCGTGCGCGACGCGCTCCACTTCCGGGGTCGGAGAAAACTCTGGCGCGCTCGCGATGATGACGACTCCGCCGTCGCGTAGCGCTTCGAGCCCCTGTTCGGCTCGAAAGAGGATCTCGTTGATTTGATGCCGCTCTGCGAGCTCGATGGCCCGCTCCAGCGACGCCTTCGCCTGGGCGGTGCGCCCAAAGAGGCTGTACCCTTGGCCGACATAAAAGTGATACTGGCAGGCCAGCGTGACGGGCAGTGAAGCCTCCGCGACCTCTCTGCGGTATTGCTCGAACATCGGCTCGCGCCCGTCTGCGGCAGCACACTCCATCAAGTTGATGAGCGCCACCCAGCGCGAGTACTGCTCCTGTGCCGTGGCAGCGAGAATGAGGTAGGCGTCGCGTGCCGAGTCTCGCATGCCGAGCTCATAGAACGCCACCGCAATATCGGCGAGCACACGATCGCGCGCCGAGGGAGCCGTGAGGCCCTCGAGCGCCTCGTACGCCATTCCAATCGCCACCTCGAAGTCGCCGCGACGAAGCGCGACGTCCGCACGCCCGTGCAAGGCGAGTGCCCTCACCTCGGTAAGCCGATAGGCTGACGATTCCTTGATCGTCTCCTCGAGAATCGCCTGCGCGTGCGGGAGATTACCTCGGTCGATGAAGATGTTGGCTTCGAAGATTCGCGCACGAAGGACATTTACGATGTCTCCCGACATGGCTGCCACGCAGCCGGCACGCGTGTACGCCGCGGCCGCCTCATCCCAGCCAGCGAGGGTACGCAGGCACGCGCCCAGCTGCAGGTTCGCGGCGATAACGATGTCGGCCTCTTCCACGGGGTGCGCGTGCGCGATCACCGTGCGGTGCACGTCGGCCGCCAGCTCCCAGCGGCCGTCGAACTGGAGCGCACGGGCGTAGGCGAGCAGGCGTGGCGCCACGAGCGGAACACGCACCATCCCCGCCCCTTCCATCGCGTCGACGATGCTGACGAGGATCGCCCTCGAGGACGACCCGGCGTCCATCGCGTCGATCGACTCGCGCACGGCACGGAGCCCCCACGCGCCCGCCGACACCACGCTCGGCCCCTCGACGAGCCACGCGTCGAAGAGGCGCAACGTGACCAGACCGGCGCTCGTCAGGCGCCACTCCGGGCTACCCTCCGTCGCGCGCGCGAGCGCTTCGAAGAACGGGACGTGCTGGAGTCTGGACTCACTCATAGTGGGTTCCCGCATTCCTCGCGTAAGGATCGGACTTTCTGCCATTGTACGCTATGAAGTTGACGAGGGTACCCAGGTGCCGCAACGGCACTTTTGAGACACGCGACGCACGAATCCAGACACTTGTACCGCCAACACCGCGCATTCTCGCGCGTGCTCTCCGCAGAAAATCGACGGTGACCAGAAAGGCGACGCCACCGCCCGCGCTCGCTACGGGTTATGTTTTGTTTGTGGTGCGGCATGCGCATCTCGCGCTGAGTCGTCTTCAGGACACGCGCAACCTCCTCCCGATCAAGGCGCCCCATGCCCACCTCCGCAGCCATCGGCGTCCCGACCGCCCCGACCGCATCCGCTCTCCGCAGTTGGCAGAGCGCAACGGCGCCCTACCGAGCAAGCAGCACCGCGCGAGCAGCGGTCCAGCTCCTCACGACGCTCCTCCCGCTCGGCGCGCTCATCGCGCTGATGTACGCGATGCTCGACGTCTCGTACTGGGTGACGCTCGCCCTCGCGGTGCCCGCCGCCGGCTTCCTCGTGCGGACTTTCATCATCATGCACGACTGCGGTCACGGGTCCTTCGTACCCTCGCGGCGCGCCAACGAAGTGATCGGGTTTCTCACCGGCGCGATCACCCTCACGCCGTTCGCGCAGTGGCGGCGCGACCACGCGCTGCATCACGCATCCTCCGGCGATCTCGACCGGCGTGGCCACGGTGACGTGCTGACGCTCACCGTCGATGAGTACCTGGCCCGGTCGCGGTGGGGGCGTCTCAAATACCGGCTCTATCGCCACCCGATCACCCTGTTCGTGCTCGGTCCGATCTTTCTGCTCTTCGTGCGTCATCTCCCCGCCGCCGGCATCGCGCGGACGCGGAAAACGACGCTCGAGCTGCACGCCACGAGCGCGGCGATCGTGGCGATCATGCTCGCGCTGATGCTCGCGGTCGGATGGAAGGCGGTGCTGCTCGTCTACGGCCCGATCGTGCTCATCGCCGGCGCCACCGGCAATTGGCTCTTCTACGTGCAGCACCAGTTCGAGGACGCGTACTGGCAGCCGCACGCGGGGTGGGATTACGCCGAGGCGGCGATCCGCGGGGCGTCGTACTACCGGCTGCCGCGGGTGCTCGAGTGGATGACCGGACGCATCGGGCTCCACCACGTGCACCATCTCGATCCGAAGATCCCCAACTATCGTCTGCGGCGCTGCCACGATGAGAACGGGATGCTCCAGACCGTCACCGTACTCACCGTTCGCGAGAGCATTCGGACGGCATCGTTGAAGCTGTGGGACGCGGAGCAGGGGCGCATGGTCGGCTTCCGCGCGCTGCGGTCGCGCCGGCCGGTCGCTCGATAGCGCCTCGAGGGGTCCGCGGCGTACCGATGCAACACGAGCGCGTCACGTGCACACTGGCACGTGACGCGCTCGCGTGTTTCCGGTCGTTAGGTCGTGCCCGACGCGTCGGGTACGGCGTCGGTGCCCGGCGGGGCCTTGGCCGGGGATGCGGCGGGCGGCGTCGCCCCGTTCTCGGACGCGTTCTTCAGCGCTTCGGCCTCGCGGCGCTCACGATCACGCTGGGCAAACGCGCCGAAGCCGCCCTTTTTCGTCTCTTTCGGATCGAGCATGGTACGCTCCCCGGTCGCGCGCGCGTGGCTCGCGGTTCGCGAGCGCCCACGGCGGTGGCCGTCACTGAGAGGGAACGCGATGACCGATCCCGATGGCGATCCGCTCCCCGTGCGAGCGAACACACCCCGACCCCCGCGCATGGCGTATAGTAACTTGTGGTATTACTATTGTCAAACGTAATCACATCCGCTATTATTAAGCTTCCGTCGGAGCGAGGCCGTGATCCGTTTTCACCTGGCGTCGGTGCTGAAGAAGAAGGGGTGGACCCCGTACCGTCTGTCCCAGGAGACGGGACTCACCGTGCCCACCGCGTATCGGCTCGCCGATCCCACGCTGACGTTCGGTCGGTTCACCGCCGATACGCTCGACCGCCTCTGTGCCGCACTCGATGTGCAGCCGGGAGCGCTGCTCGAGTTCGTCCCCGCCAAACGCCGCCCGCGACGCGGCTGAGTCGCTCGTATCTCGCAGGTCGCTCCCGATGAGCCGCGCTGGCGGAACCGTCCGCCGCGCCCTTGATCCTCGCAGGAGATCCCATGAAACCCACCAAGCCCGCAGCGAACGGCAACCCGCCGTCGAAGCGCACGACATCGCCCACGCCCCCGCGCATCGATGACGGGCCGTATCGTGCCGAGCCGCGCCGCCCCAAGGCGCAGCGCGGAGCGAACAGCCTCCTCGAGACGGCGGCGGAGCGCGGCACCTTCCGGACGCTTGCGTCCGCCATCCGGAGCGCCGGCCTCGTCGAGCTGATGAGCGGAAAGGGCCCGTTCACGTTGTTCGCCCCCACCGACGACGCGTTCGCGCGCATGCCGCAGCTGGAGCGCGATGCACTGCTCGAGGACAAGGCGTCGCTGGCCGAGGTGCTCACCTATCACCTGGTGCGCGAGCGGGTGAAGGCGCCGACGGTCGGGTCACCGCGGACGGCGACGACGGTCAACGGCGCGTCGATCACCATCACCGTGAAGAACCGCGGCTTCAAGCGCCGCGGCTTCAAGGTCAACGAAGCGAAGATCGTGAAAACGGAGATTCTCGCGTCGAACGGCGTCATTCACGCCATCGACAGCGTCTTGATCCCGCGCTAACCGATCATGGTGCGGACGGCGCCCGGCCGTCCGCACCGGCGTTCGCCGCCAGCACGCGCGGCGAAGCGATCGTTCGCGGATCGCCGTCCGAGACGTACCGGCGGCCGGGCTTCTCCAGCCAATCCAGCGTCCGCTCGAGCGAGTTTCCCACGACCTGCACGCGTTCCAGCCTCAGGGGGTTGAACGCGGGATCGAACGGGCTCGGCACCGGCTCCCCGGCCACGAGCAGAACGGCGGCATGGTCGTACGCGACGGTGCGCTGCGAGCGGCCGTCGGTCCACGAGCCCTTCGCCGCCAGTGCCTGATTCTTCGGCCACACGCCTAACGGCAGCGCCAGCGTGCGCACCCGATATCCGGGCACCGCCGAGTCGACCGCCAGCGCGAGACGCGCGATCTGTTCCTGCACGACGGCGTCCTCGTACTTCGACAGCTGCGCATGCCACAGCGTGTGGTTGCACAGCTCGAACCCACGCTCGGCGAGAAACCTCACCTTCGCGTGACGCCAGGCCGTCTTCTGACCCTCGATGTCCCGGTCCCCGAAGAACGCGCGCCCGGCCTCCGCCCCCGACAGCAGGCAAAAGGTCGCCTTGCTCTCCCAATCCGGGTGCGTCTTCTGGAAATCGAGCCAAATGCCCACGACGCTCGTCGAGTCGATCACGAGCTCGCCATTCCGCTCGATGTAGCGGAACTGGGACGGAGAAGCATCGTCGAAGGTGAACACCACCGGAGACAAGCCGCGGGAGAGATCGATGTCCCTGTCGACCAGCTGCGCGACCGTGATCGGTCGGTAGCCGCGCTCGTAGAGGAGCTCGAGGTCGCGCCGGAAGCGCGTGTGCTCGCGCTCCCAGCGGGCTTCCTTCGCACCCACCAGGTGGTACTCGAGAATGGCGATGCGCCCCAACTCATTGGGCTGGCGGTTGCGGGACGCCGAATCGAGAGCAACCATCGCGCGGGCAGCCGCCATCTCATTGGATGAGGATGCCGGGGCGTCGTTCGGGCGTGCCTCTGTCCTGCTGCATCCCGACGTGATGGCGACGATCGGCAGAAGGGCGGCAAGCCGCCGGTACCGTGAATACATGGGGGCTAAGGGCGCTAAGGGCGCTAAGGGCGCTGACGGTGTGATGGAGAGCACATCGGAGTGCTCGCCCCGAAGGGATTCGGAAACCTGCGCCGGGCGCCGGTGGTACTATTGTTGGAAGCGGCTCGTCTCACATGGTTCGCGCGCCGCTACCCTGATCCACTCTGATGACGTTCATCGGCTCTCTTCAGCAACGCCTTCGCACGTTCCGCGAGCGCTGGCATGGTGATCCGGCGCACCCTCCGCGGGAATGGATGCGCGAGCAGTGGCAGCCGCTCGCGGTCATGGGCGCGCTGGTGCTCACCGTCCTCCTGTTCGACGCGTGGCTGGCCACCTGCGGCTTCGCGGGATGCCCGTCTTCGGAAGAGATTCGGCGCTTTCGGCCGGTCGAGGGGAGCGAAGCCATTGATCGATCCGGCAAATCGCTAGGGCGGCTGACGTCCGTGCGTCGCATCAACGTCCCACTCGGCGATGTCCCGCGTCATGTGCAGCAGGCGTTCATCGCCACCGAGGACCGGCGCTTCTACGAGCACAACGGACTGGACTGGCGCGCGGTGATGCGCGCGGTCGGCCGCAACGTGACGTCGCTGGGTCTGCGCGAAGGGTTCAGCACGATCACCATGCAGGTGGCGCGCAACACCTTCACCTCGCGGGTGATCAGCGAGCGCTCGCTGCGCAAGAAGCTGCTCGAGCTGCGGTTCGCCCGGCTCATCGAGCACAACCTCAGCAAGCCGCAGATTCTCGAGCTGTACCTCAACGTCATCTACCTCGGAAACGGCACGTACGGGGTGGAGGCGGCGAGTCGTGATCTGTTCGGAAAGAGCGTGAAGAAGGTCACGCTGGCGGAGGCGGCGGTTCTCGCGGCGCTGCCGAAGGGCCCGTCTGCCTACACGCCCAGGAAAGCGCCCGAGCGCGCGAAGCGCCGGCGGGATCTGGTGCTTGGACTCATGGTCCGCGAGGGCTACATCGATTCGACGCAGGCGCGCCGCGCGATGACGCAGCCGGTGCGCGTGGCGACGCAGGAGTGGCGCCCCACCGGCACGGATTCATACGCGCTCGACGCCATTCGCAGCGCGGTCGACTCGCTGCTGGGGGATGACGCGCTGCAGTCCGGCGACGTCGTCGTCTACACGACGATCGACGGGACCGCGCAGAAGGCCGCCGAACGCGCGGTGGCTAAGCGCGCGGCGTTCATCCAGGAACGCGAACGCGCGTGGTATGGACGTAGCAACGGCGCGGTTCAGGGCGCGATGATCGCGCTCGATCCGCGCACGGGCGACGTGCGCGCGATCGTCGGCGGACGGCGGTACGAGCGCGGCGGCTTCAACCGCGCGCTGGCGGCGCGACGCCAACCGGGGTCGGCGTTCAAGCCGTTCGTCTATGCCGCGGCACTCGCGGCCGGCCTCTCCCCGGCGACGATGGTGGACGATGACCCGGTGGAGATCGTCGGCGATGACGGCCGCATCTGGACGCCGGCGAATCACGGCGACGAGTACAACGGCCGCATCACACTCCGGCGGGCGCTCATGCGCTCGGCCAACGCGGCGACCGTGCGGGTGAGCCGCGCGGTGGGGGAGCAGCGGGTCGTCGCGGCGGCGCGCAAGAACGGCATCTCGAGCCAGCTCGATCCGGTGCCCTCGATCGCGTTAGGCGCGCTCGAGGTGACGCCCCTCGAGCTCGTGCTGGCGTACGCGCCGTTCGGCAACGGCGGCTATCGCGTGAAGCCGCGGCTCGTTCAGCGCATCGAGTCATCCGACGGACGAATCCTGTGGAAGACCGATGCCGTGCGTGACCTGGTGATGGATCCGCAGGACGCCTGGATGATGACGTCGATGCTGCGCTCCGTCGTCGATCACGGCACCGCGCACGCGGTGCGCGAGTGGGGCGCGCGCGGTCCCATCGCCGGCAAGACCGGGACGACGAACGATGGCGCCGATGTCTGGTTCGTCGGCTACACCCCCACCGTGGCGGCGGCATTCTGGTTCGGGCACGACCAGCGCGTGTCACTCTCCGGCGACATGAGCGGCGGGAGCGCCGCGGCGCCGGCGTGGGCGGAGTTCTTCATCAACGGATGGCGCGAGCGCGGCACCGGGGAGGAATGGGAGCCGCCGACCGGAATGGTCTCACGCCGGATCGACGCCTTCACCGGCGAGCTCGCCGGCGAGTGGTGCCCAGCCACGCAAACCGAGTGGTTCAAGCCCGGGATGGAGCCCACCGAGTATTGCCGCGAGCACCTGGAGCCGGAGGACACGTGGGCCGACGACTTCGGGGAGCGGATCGCCGCGACGTTCAAGAGGATCTTTAGATTCTAGGGGTCAGGAGTCAGGAGTCAGGAATCAGGGTGTCAGGGTTGAGGTTCCAGGAGCCGCGCGAGCTGTTCTCCTAGAACCTTCACCCTGACACCCCTGATCCCTGACTCCTGACTCCTGACCCCTGGGTTCAAAGGACTCCTATCCGATCCGTTCCGCTGAACCCCGGGAAAAGGGCGGAGGCATCCACCGCGCCCAGATGTGACCTAACGACTTCCCCGAACACGGAACGGAAGTCCGTCGTCAACGCGAGGTCGCGACCCTCGTAGAGCTGCTCGCGTGCGAGGCCCGGCCACCGGCCGTACACCTTTCCGCCCTTCACAGAGCCGCCGAGGACGAACATCGCACCGGCGTGACCGTGGTCGGTCCCTCCATTCCCGTTCTGTCGCGCCATGCGGCCGAACTCGGTCATCGTCAGGATCACCACATCCCCCATCCGGTCACCGAGGTCGGCGACCAAGGCGGCAACCGCGCCGGCGAAATCGGTGAGGCGGTTTGCCAGCTGTCCCGTCGCGCCCCCCTGGTTCACGTGCGTGTCCCAGCCGCCGACATCCGCGAACGCCACCTCGAGCCCGACATCGGCCTTGATGAGCTGCGCGATCTGGAGCAGGCGCTGGCCAAACTGCGAGCGGGGGTACGCCGCACCGTTCTCGGGCCGATACCGCCGCGGGTTCGCCGCGCGCAGCATCTTCACGGCGTCGAAGGTCTCGGCGCCGGCGCCGTGGATGATGTCGGCGCTCCCGGTGCGGTAGAGCGCCTCGAGGCGCTCGACGTCGGAGCCCGTCGCGCGAATCGTGAAGTCGTCGAGCGACGACATCGCGATGACCGGGGCGGGCCCGGCGAGAATACGCGGCGTCTGTTCCGTCATCGCCACCGCGCGAAAGGCCTTCGACGGCGTCGCGTCGCATTCGGCGCACGTGCCCCGGGTGGCGAGGTAGCGGTTCAGCCACCCGTCGGCCGTGCTCTTCACGTCGGGCGTGCCACTCTCCATGTAGTCCTGGGCATCGAAATGCGACCGCGTCGCGCTCGGACTGCCGACGGCGTGAACGGGGGCGAGCATGCCGCGCTCCCAGCATGGGCGCAGCGGGGCGAGCGCGGGGTGCAGTCCGAAGA
The DNA here is from genome assembly GCA_025931335.1 of Gemmatimonadaceae bacterium. GTDB lineage: Bacteria > Gemmatimonadota > Gemmatimonadetes > Gemmatimonadales > Gemmatimonadaceae > JAICNG01. The sequence goes on from JAICNG010000010.1 coordinate 36,980, forward strand.
ATCCGTCGAGGTCGAGCGCCGCCTCGGCGCGCGCGCCCGGCCGCGCGATCGCGATCGTCGGACGAAGCGCGTAATACTCGGAGTCGCCGTGCGGGACGACCATGTTCAGCGCGTCGGCCGCGCCGCGCTGGAAGAGCACGATCAGGATCTTGCCTCGCGCCGCCCCGCGCAGCTCCGTCGCGAAGGCCGTGCGGCGAAGAAAGCTCGGGTTGAGGCCGAGGGTCACGAGCGCGAACGCGCCGGAACGGAGGAAGATTCTGCGTTGCATAGGTTGCCCGATTGCGGAGTGCGGATTGCGGATCGCGAACGAACGGCTACCGCCGCTGGAATTCCGGAGCGCCTAACGCCAAGCCAATGATCTCTCTGAGCCCTTCCAGGTCCTGCCGGCGAGACAAGGGATCGCGCGCGCGGCGGGTCGGGGGCATCATGTCCTCCTCGACGATCGAGGAGTCTGTTGCCGCGGACGCGCAATCCGCCATCCGCTGTCCGCAGTCGCTTAGCAGAGGATTCACCCCTGCCTCCAGAATCCGCCGAGTCTCGACGCTGGCCTCGCCCCCGAGCAAGCCGGTGATCACGCCATCCACCTGCGTCGCGCGCGCGGCGGCCGCGAGATCGGCGTAGCGCGGCCAGCGCTCGGGGCGCGCCCCGGGAATGGCGCCCCCGGCCATCGCCAGGCCGAAGTTGATGCGGTTGAGGATCGCGCCAGTGTTGATCCAGGCGTCTCCACGCTCGGGCCAGCCGTTAGGCGCCTGATGGAGGAAGAGCGGCTGTCCCAGCCGTGCCACCACCTGCGCCGAGCGAGGGGTCATGTCGGGCGTGGCGTTCATGGCACGGAGGGCGCTCACCACGAGCTCGAACGGGGACTTCACCTTCGCCCGATAGGCGGCCGATGAGAAGAACTCCTCGGAGGTGACGATAGTACGAACCACCTCGCGGATGTCGCCGCTCGTGCGGCGGAACGTGTCAGCGGCGCGGTCGACGAGCGATGCCGGTGGATCGTCGCTCACGAAGCGCCGTGCGAGCTTGGTGGCGATGAATCGCGCGGTCGACGGGTGCGCCGACACGATGTCGAGCACCTGCTCGCCATCCTCGATGCCGCGTGCCGCCGTCAACCGATGCCCGAGCACCGATTTCTCACCGGCGTCGTGCATGGCCGCCCGGAAGATGAATCCTCCGGTCCGGCGCGGCTGCTCCAGCGTCCACCCCGTGAACGCGCGCGCGACGTTGACGATGTCCTGCTGGGTGTAGCCACCATCGACGCCGAGGGTGTGGAGCTCGAGGAGCTCGCGGGCGTAATTCTCGTTGAGGCCTCGACGCCGAGTTGCGGGATTGCGGACTGCGGACTGAGGATTGCGAATTGCGCCCCGCCGTCCTGCGGGTCGTTGCCCGCAATCCGCCCCGCCCCGAGGGCGCCCCCGCAGTCCGCAATCAGCCGTCGGTCGCCCCTCCTCGACGGCGCTCTGCCAGTTGTCCAGGTAGAACAGCATCGCCGGGCTTTTCGCCACGGCGCCGAGGAGGTCGCGGAACTTGCCGAGCGCGTGGGGGCGAATCGCTTCCCGCTCGTAGGCGGCGATGAAGTAGCGCTCCGGTCCCTTCCCGGCGAAGACGGTGAAGTGGTTCTCCCAGAAATCCACCAGCACTTCCTCCAGCTGCCGCTCGCTTGCGACCGCGCGGGCGACCTTCGCGATCTGCATCTCGGCCAGCACGCGACGGGATTCCTGCGCGACGCGCCGGACCTCGACGGAGTCGGCGCGGCTCATCTCCGTGCGACGCATTTGCGCCCGGACGACCTGCGGGAGTGGGTAGCGGTCGAACAGCTCGCGCGATGACATCGCGAGCGTGGGAAGCGCGGCGACGATGCGCGTCGCAGCGGTATCCCGAATGCGCGAAGGCTGGAGCTGCAGCGCGATCCACCGATCCACCCCCACGCCCCGAACCCGTTCGACGTCGCCAGGTCGTGCCCCGAACGCGAGGCGATTCAGGACGTGGCGGACTTGCTGGTCAGCGGTCTGCTCTCGCGCCTCGACGACGACGGCGGCCGGCTCCGGTGCGCGAGAGATGTCGCTCGTCGCACCCGAAGCGCACGCCGCGCCAACGAGGGCGAGCAGGATGGTCGATTGGCAGTGGTTCCTCATGTGGTGGGCCTCTGATCCCTCTGATCCCCCTGATCCCTCGATCCCAGCAGTAAGTAGACGCCCCGCACCCCTCTTCGTTAATCAGCTCGGTCTGGCCCTCGATTTGCCCGAACGCGGCTGTGGAGGGATCCCATGACTCGATACATCATACCCATTCTCGTGCTCGCCACCGCCTGCTCCGTCGAGAAGGCGAATCGCGACGCGCCCGACACCACGACCACAGCGCCAGCGGCTGACACCGTCCCGCGCGGGGACACCGCCCGCGGCGCCGTGTTCGACACCACCCCCGCATTGGCGGCGGCCGATTCGGGAAGTGTTCTCCTCGGACCGGATGAGATACGGCGTGGCGGCGTGGTGGTGGCGGTGGCGCAGGGCCTCGTGGTCGAAAGCCCTCGATGCTCCTGGAAGGGAACGCCCCTCCCATGTTACCGCACCCCAGCTGGGGTTCGCGCCATCGTTCCCCTTCCCGCGGACGAGCCAGGCGGGCGGTACGCCCTGGTGATCGACCGGCCGGCGAGTCGCATCACGCGGGAGGTGACGGTCGCCGAGCGAGACTTCGGAAAGGAGCTCATCTTCCTCGATGACTCCACCTACGCGATCCTCCGTCGCGGGCGCGACATTGCGCGCGATGCACGGGCGCTCCGGCGCATTCTCGAGACCGAGACCTCGGAGCAACACTGGTCCGGCTCCTGGCGGATGCCGGTCGAGGGTGGAAAGTCGTCCGGGTATGGGGTGGAGCGGTTCTACCATCGCGCGTCAGATTCGACGCGGGTCGTCACCCTCGAGTCGTCGGCCCGGGCGCGCGGGGCGTTCGGAGTCGACACCGGCGCCGCGACGCAGGGCGCACCGGCCTGGCGCCATGCCGGGGTGGACATCGCCGTCGCCCGTGGAACAGGCGTTCGTGCGCCGCAGGCCGGCGCGGTGGCGGACGTGGGAGATTACGCACTGACGGGGCGCACCCTCATATTGGACCATGGGCAGGGCGTTCACTCCGCGTATTTCCACCTCGACACCGTTCTCGTCAGCAAAGGTGATGTGGTGCGAAGGGGTGCGACGCTCGCTCGTGTCGGAGCGACGGGGCTCGCGACCGGCCCACACCTTCACTACGGGATCTACCTCCACGGCAAGGATGTCGACCCGGCCGCGTGGCACGCCATCTCCTCAGCCACGCTCGACCCGGCCACCTCTCGCTCCGCCGCCGCGCCGCGTTAGGCTCGCGCGCACCGGGACGCGCCCATGAGGCGCTACCCGGTCGCGGTCGTTCTCCTCACCGTCTTCGTCGACCTGCTCGGATTCGGCATCGTCCTGCCGATCCTGCCATTCTACGCGCAACGATACGGCGCCTCCCCGGTGCAGATCGGGGCGATCATCGCCGCGTTCTCGCTCATGCAGTTCCTGTTCACCCCGGTGTGGGGCCGTGTCTCCGACCGGGTGGGACGCCGCCCCGTCATTCTCGTCTCGCTGTTCGGCTCCGTCGCCAGCTACCTCCTGTTCGCGCGCGCCGAGAGCGTGCTCGCGCTGCTCGCCTCCCGCATGCTCGCGGGCGTCGCGGGCGCGAACCTCGCCGCGGCGCAGGCCTACATCGCCGACGTCACCACGCCCGAGACGCGTGCCCGCGGCATGGGCTGGATCAGCGCCGCCTTCGGGCTTGGCTACATGCTGGGGCCGCCGATCGCGGCGGTCGTGAGCGTGCGATGGGGCGTCCACGCGCCGGGCTACGTCGCGGCCGCGCTCGCCTTCATCAACCTCGTGCTCGCCCGTCTCTGGCTGCCCGAGGCTGCTCCCACGGCCGACAAGTCGCTCATGCACCGCACCTTCGATCCGCGGGTCCTGCACCGCGTGCTCAAACGTCCGGTCCTCGGTGGCGTAACCCTGTCGATGACAGCGGTGGCGCTGGCGACGTCGGGTGTGACGGCGATGCTCGCGCTGTACCTGCAGGCGCGGTTCGCGTACGATGCCGCCCGCACCGCCTGGGTCTTCTCGCTGATCGGCCTCACCTCCTCGGCGATTCAGCTCGGGCTGGTGCACACCCTGGTCACCCGCTTCGGCGAGCGGCGGGTGTCGGTCGCCGGGATCGCGATGCTCGCGCTGTCCATGCTCGCCGTCGCGGTGGCGGCCACGCCTGGCGCGCTGCGGATCGTGATCGTCTTCTACGCGGTGGGGTTCGCGCTCACGGGGCCGAGCGCGCTGAGCCTGGTCTCGCGCGCGGCGAAGGAGGGCGAGCAGGGAATGGTGATCGGCGTGGTGCAGTCGCTCGGCGCGCTGGCGCGGGTCTTCGGCCCCATGGCGGCCGGGATCGCGCTCGGGCGACTGGGCGCCGGCGCCCCCATGGTCGCCGGCAGTATCGTCTGCGCGCTGGCAAGCGTCTATATGTGGCATCATCTACGTCCACGTACGCGCGCCGGTGAGGTCGCCGGCGCCGCCGCTCTTCCTGTTGGGGACTGAGGGACGACGCAGTCCCTCCGCTTCGAGGCATCGCCATTAGCATCGACGATCTGACGAAGCTGCCGCTTCGTAGCGCGTTCATCGAGCAGCTCACCGCCGCGCTCGAGATCGCGTCCGCCACGGGGCTCCCGGTGTCGCTGCTCGTCATCGACATCGATCTCTTCAAGCTCGTGAACGACACCTACGGTCACCTGCAGGGCGACCGCGTGCTCGTGGAGATCGCGGACCTTCTCCGTCAGAATCTTCGCGCGGACGACCTGGCCGCTCGCTATGCTGGCGACGAGCTCGTGGCGTTGCTGCCGAACACACCCGCCGAGCGTGCCCGCGAGGTCGCCGAGCGACTCTGCGCCGCCGTGCGAGGGCATGCCTTCCAGGTGCGGGATCGCGACGAACGCCTGTCGACGAGCGTCTCGATCGGTGTCGCGACCTCCCCGGAGAATGGCGTGGACCCGGACGCGCTGTTCGCGGCGGCCGATCGGGCGCTCTACCAGGTGAAGCGACAGGGCCGGGACGGCGTCGCCGTCGCCACCGCCGGCGCCGCCGACAGCAGCCATCTTCCCCTCGCGATCGAGCGGTTCGTCGGTCGCGTCACCGAGCTGCGACAGCTCGTGCGGCTGCTCGACGATGCCAAGGCCGGACGTCCCGCCATCGTCGCCATCGCCGGCGAAGCCGGGATCGGCAAGACGACGCTGCTGCGGCAGCTCGAGCCGGAGGTCCGGCTGCGGGCGGGGTCGCTCGTGCTCGGGCGTGGCCGCGAGGCCGATGTGCAGCCGCCGTACGCTCCGTGGGCGGAGGTTCTCGGGGCCATTCGGCGCACCGCGCCGCAGTCCGATCGAACGTGGCACGAGCTCCCGCATCTCGTGCCCGCGCTCGGCGCCGCCGACCGTCCGGCAGCCGGCTCGCGCGTCGGCAGCAAGTACATGCTGCTGGAGGAGATCTCCGAGTACGTGCGAACGGCGGCGCGGGACCGCCTTCTCGTCATCGTGCTCGACGACGTGCAGTGGGCGGACTCGGCATCGTGGGACATGCTGGAGTTCCTCGTCGGCCAGCTGGGATCGGAACATCTGCTCATCTGCCTGACGATTCGCGCCGAGGAAACGCAGGGTGAAACGCTCGAGCGGCGGCGGCGGCTGTCGCGCGACGAGCGCTTTCGCGAGCTCACGCTGTCGCGCCTCACCCGCGAAGAGCTCAAGCAGTGGCTCCAGGCCGCGTTTCATCGCCAGGAGATCGGGCGCGAGCTGCTGGCATTCCTCTATCACCACACCGAGGGGAATCCGCTGTTCGTCGTCCAGGTGTTGCGCACGCTGCTGGAGGAAGGCTCGATCTGGTACGACCGGGACCGCTGGGAATGGCGCCCCGTGTCGGAGCTTCGCCTCCCGGTGGCGATCACCGACCTCATCTCGCGACGCCTTTCCCGCCTCTCGCCGCGAGCGCAGACGGTCCTGACCACGGTCGCCGTCATTGGTCGCGAGTTCGACCTCGACCTGGCGATCGAAGCGAAGGCGGGGACCGAGGAGGAGCTTCTCGACGTCATCGATGAGGGAATGCGGGCGTCGGTGCTCCAGCCCACCGCGGCCCGCGGCGGGGATCGTTATGCATTCGCGCACGTGCTCATGGCCGAGGTGCTCACCGAATCGGTGAACACGCGCCGCCTTCGGCGCATGCACGAACAGGTCGCGCAGGCGATGGAGCGGCTCACCCCGGACGCCATCGCCGAGATCGCCACGCACTACGACCGCGGTGGCATCGGCGCGAAGGCGTACGAGTACGCGATGCTCGCCGCCGAGCGTGCGCGGGTCGTGTACGCGCACCAGGAGAGCGCCGACTTCCTGCGCATCGCCGAGCGGAACGCCGCATCCGCCGCCCAACTGGCGGAGGTTCGCGTCCGGCGCGCGGAGGTGGCCGAGTCGGTGGGCCGGTACGAAGAGGCCGAGGAAATGTGCGACCTCGCGATCGAGTGGTACACGGGGCAGGGGGAGGTCCGTCGCGCGCTCACCCTCCGCCGCATGCGCGAGCGCGTGCGCGCGCTGCTCGGGCAGCCCAACGCGAGGACGCTGGAACACTGTCTGGCGCTCGATGCGGAGGCGATCGCCAACGGCTTCGACGATGAGCGCGTGTCGCTGCTCACGATGATCTCGCAGACGTATGGCCGCCTGGGCGACCGCGTGGAAGCGGAACGCGTGGCAGGTGAGTGCGTGCGCATCGCGCAGCAGCTCGGCGACCCGCTCCGTCTCGCCGAGTCGCTCAACCGTCTCGGGATTACGCTCGCGCAGGAGGAGCCGCAGCGCGCGATCGAGCACTACGAGCGCGCGCTCGCGCTGTTCGGGCGCGCCGGCGACCTGGTAGGGCAGGCGCGCTGTCGCAACAACATCGGCATCGTCTACTCGAGTCTCGGGAAATGGCCGCGCGCCACCGACGAGCTCACCACGTCCATGTCGCTCGCGCGAAGCGCCGGCACCCCCGAGCACGTCGGAACCGCCGGGATCAACCTGGGCGTCGCCCATCTGAAGTGCGGCGATTTCGAGCGGGCTCGCGAGCTGTTCGGGGAAGCGCTCGCGATCTTCGCCGCGCAGAAGAGCACCGAGCGGCAACTGTACGCTCTCTACAACCTCGCCCACCTCGATCGCGAGCGCGGCGAGTACGCATCCGCTCGCGAGCTGTACGACGTCGTGCTCGGCATCGCGCGAGGCATCGGCCAGTCGGACGTCGAGCTTGGCGCTCTCGCGGGAGAGGGGCTTGTGCTGCTGCGGATGGGACTGATCGACGACGCTCGCGTGTCACTCGATGATGTCGAAGCGCGAATGCAGGCCCGGCCGGACTGGTTTCAGGGGCGTGAGCTGGCCGAGGCGCTGCGCGTGCGACTCGCGTCACTCGATTCGATGACGGGCGCCGTGTCGATGTTCTACCGCGCGCTCGCACTCGCCGAGACGTCGGACTTCTATGGCGCGGCGTGGCTCATCGCCGAGTGCGCCGACATTCTCGACGCGCACGATCGCGCGCTGCTCCGCAGCTCGGTTCATCGCTTCGCCCCGCAGGTGGAGAGTCAGGGCTACCACGGAATGAGCCGGCGGTACAGCGAGCTGCTCGCTCGGGAATAACGACCGCGCGTCCGCGGGCAGTGTGACCGATTCGCGCCGACTACGGATGACGGCGCGCCTTCGTGAAAATCCCCTAACGACGCACCTTTCTTGAAGTTGTGCGCGACGTTAGACGACGTCGCGACCGTGGTATGCCGCCTGCTTTCCCAGGGGGAGAACGCAGCACCTGGATTTCTCCCTTTCGGCAAAGGTTCGTCATGCTCGCTCGCCACCTTCGATGGAGCACCCTGGTCGCATTCGCGGCGCTGACGACCGCGTGCGCTGACAGCTCCATTGCGCCGGCGCCAGATCAGGCGGAAGTGCTCCCAGGCGGGGCGCCTCGACCGCTGATCATCATCAACCAGATGGCCGCGGACGAGTCGTCGGCGGACTTCACGGTGACGCCAACCGGCGGCTACTTCCGGATGGGGAAGCACGGAATCGTGTTCCCGCGCAACGTCATCTGCGATCCTGCGACCTCGAGCTACGGGCGCGAGCACTGGGATGAGGACTGCGACGTCCTTCGCACCCCGATCCAGATTCACGCCGAGCTGCGCGTGCAGGACGGGCGCGAGTGGGTGGACTTCTCGCCGGAGCTTCGGTTCAGGCCGTCGCGCTATCCGTTCCAGTGGGTGTGGATCTACATGAGCACGGACGCGGCGCAGTGGCCGAACGGCTCGTTGTCGATCCTCTGGTCCCCGGCGATCGGCGCTCCCGGCATTGATGAGTCGTTGGAGGATCCGACGCTGCGGACCTACGTGAGCCCGTGGAGCGGGTACGCCTATCGGCGCATCAAGCACTTCAGCGGATACAACGTGACGTCGGGTCGTTCGGCGACCACCGATGAGGCGAGCGAGGTCGCTCGCGAACTGCCGTAGCAGTCCCAGTGGGTGGGGGGGTGGGGTGGTGGGGAGCGGGGCGTGGCCGAGCGGTCACGCCCCGCTGATCATGTACCCCACTCCGCGCACCGTGCGAATCAACGGGTGTGTCTTGTCGTCCCCGAGCTTCTTGCGCAGATAATTGATGTAGACGTCTACGACGTTCGTGGACGGATCGACCTCGTATTTCCAGACCTGCTCGGCGATAAGCGAGCGCGAGACCGGCTGGCCGGCGTGCCGCACGAGGAACTCGAGGAGCGCGTACTCCTTCTGGGTCAGCTCGATTCCCCGGCCGCCGCGCTCGACGCGCCTGGTGAGCGGATCGATGGTGACGTCCCCGGCGCGCAGCGTGTGGTCCGCGGCGATCGACGCGCGCCGCAGCAGCGCCTTCACGCGTGCGATCAGCTCGGAGAGGTCGAAGGGCTTCGGGAGATAGTCGTCCGCGCCTGCTTCCAGGCCGCTCACCTTGTCCGAAACGGTCCCGCGCGCGGTCAGCATGAGAATCGGGGAGCGAAATCCCCGCTCACGCAGCTCGCGAGTGACGGAGACACCATCGCGGTCCGGGAGTCCGACGTCCACGAGCACCAGGTCGGGGCGCTGCGAGAGCGCGAGCTGCAACCCGCTCGCTCCATCGGGTGCGCTTTGCACGGTGTAACCGGCGCCACTGAGGACGCGCTCCACCGCGGATCGCACGTCGGGATCATCCTCGACCAGGAGGATCGTGCGCGTTTGCGTGTCGAGATCGGTCATAGTCGAGAAACATGACCGTCTCCAGTCGCCGTGGCAACACGTCGCGTAAGGCAGACGCGATTCGGCGCATCCTCTTGAGCGAACGAAGCTGGTGACTATTCTTCCGCCCATGCTCCGCGATCGTTTGCTGCGCGGCGTCTGGATCGGACTCGTGGCGGCGGCGGCGACCGCGGGTGCACTGGTCGGATTCGGCTGGGTGCGGGGGGCGCCCCTGCAGCCGCTGAACACCGTCGCGCACGTGCTCGTCGGCAGTCGCGCGTTCTACGTCCACGACGCGGATCGGCTCGTGACGTCGGCGGGGCTGCTCGTGCACGTCCTCTCGCTGGTGATCGCGGGCATGTTGTTCTCGGTGCTGGCGGGCTGGCTCCGCGGCGCCTGGCGCTGGGTGGCGGCGGTGGCGTTCGCCGCGGCGGTGGCGGCGTTCGATTTCCTGCTCCTGCCCTCCCGCCTCGCCCCCGGATTCGAGACCGTCCTCACGCGTGGAGAGGTCGTTATGGTGTACGCCGTGCTCGCGGCAGCGATCGCGGTCGCCGCCGACATGACGATGAAGCACGAGGAACGAGGACCGAGGAGTGAGGCGATCTGATCGGGGCGTCCGATTTCCTCACTCCTCAGCCCTCCATGCCTCATTGTTTCTCCCCCGCGACATTGTGTCCGATTCCCCACGCTCGGTCACAGCCGCGTCACTCGTTTACGCGAGCGGAACTTTCCACCGCGCATTGTGTTGCACCATAGAGCGACCCATCGCGCGTCACGGCCTCGGTCTTGCCAGAAGCGTGGGGTGAGTCGCTCATGGCGCAGTGCGCATGACGCACTCGGTGCAGTTTCTCAGGGAGGGGAGAATGGATGTCCTCGTAATGCTCGAGGATGGCCCCGATGAGTCGCCGGTGCTGGCGCGGGTGGATTCCGTTCCGGCGATGGTCTCGACCGACCATCGTGCCCGGGAGGTCGTGACGCTGTACGGCACGCCCAACGCGGAGTACCTCGCGCTCGCGCTTGCCGCGGCGGTGGAAAGCCATCGCACGGCTGGCAATGGATCGGGCGCTTTCCGACACCTCGGCGTGTGGTCCGGGCGCGGTGCCGTGGGGGATGCGGCGTGGCGCGACGAGATCACCGGCGAGCTGCTCACCCGCGATGTCGACATTCCGCTCGCGGTGTTGAGTGAGACGGCGGGACGGCTCCGGGCGACGTGCGGCCCGATGATCGGGCGCCTCGTCGCCGGCCTCGGGATGCCGGACTGGCCGGAGGGAACGTGGCGAGCCATCAGCTTCCGGCTCGACGCAATGGTGGACACGGCGTCCTCGGAGGCCGACGAGATCTTGGAAGTGCTTCGCGAAGCGGATGGACTCACCTACGAGTACGAGGGCGACTGATCGATCACTGATTCGTCCGATACGCGCGGCAACGCGAAAAGGGCCACCTTGGTGCATTCGAGGTGGCCCTTTGTTTGTCAGGGATCAGGAGTCAGGAGGCAGGAATCAGGGATGGAAAAGCGCGGCGGCTTCGCCGCCGCGCTCTTCCGATGAGGGCCGCCCGCGCGAAGCGCGGCGGCCCCTTTCCACCCCTGATCCCTGACTCCTGACTCCTGACCCCTGTTCCGAGATTCCCCCTTGACGGCACGCCTCGCCCCCCGCACGCTCAACGTGCATCTTCGCCGACAGAGCATGCCCCGCCCTACTTCGCGCAACGCATCGCCCCGATCGTCAGGCAGCGAGCGGTTGTTCTCCGACACCGCCGGGCGACTGTGGAGCGCGGCATTCTCCGGAGAGCGACCGGAGGCGTTGGTCTTCTCCTGCCTGAGCGACGCCCGAGAGCCCACGCGCGCGCTCGCCGCTCCCCCGCCGTTCCGCCTGTCCGAGGCCAGTGACGACGACCTGCGGCGCATGCTGACTGAGGCTCCGGAGGTCGGGCGACTGATGTGATGAGGCAATGGCGCTGGACATGCGCTGAGAGCGCTGAAGTAGCGCTGCCGGTCCCAGCGCTATTCCAGCGCCTTCAGCGCTCCTCCAGCGCCTTGTTGTATTCGCTCCTTCACTTGCCCCCATCCGGCACAGGGGGTACCATAGCCCACAGACGGCCCCCGAGGAGCACCGCGCTCATTCCGGGGCCAGGAGCTTCGGGCACGACCGAACGAGGAATGCGCCTATGAGGGAGTACAGCAGCTCTGAAATTCGCAACGTGGCGGTCGTAGGACATGGAGCGAGCGGGAAGACGAGCCTCGTCGACGCGCTCGCTTTTGTTTCGGGGGCGAGCAAGCGCCACGGCTCCGTAAAGGAGGGCACCGCCCTCACGGACTACTCGCCAGAGGAGCTCGATCGGAAATACTCCATCAACCTCGGCATCGCGTACGCCGAGTGGATGGACACGAAGGTGAACCTCATCGACACGCCGGGATACCTCGATTTCCAGGGGGATGCCGTGTCCGGGCTCGCCGCCGCCGACGGGGCGCTCTGCGTCGTCAGCGCCACCGCGGGCGTCGAAGTGGGCACCGAGAAGATGTTTCGCGAGGCGGTCGACCGCGGCGATCCCGCGCTCTTCGTCGTCACGATGCTCGACAAGGAGCACGCCAGCTTCGAGCGAACCTACGAGCACATCAAGACGCGGCTGACGAGCAAGGTCATCCCGGTGGAGATCCCGATCGGCGAGGGGCCGAAGTTCCGGGGCGTGATCAACCTCTTCGCGAAGAAGGCGTACGTCTACAAGGCCGGCGTGAAGAGCGCCGAGTACGAGGAGATGGACATTCCCGCCGAGGAGCGGGAACGTTTCGATCACTACTACCAGGAGCTGATCGAAGCGATCTCCGCCACGGACGACACCCTGCTCGAGCACTATCTCGAGGGCGTCGAGATCGGACGAGATGAAGCGATTCAGGGAATGAAGGAGGCAATGAAGCGCATGGACCTCTTCCCCCTGTTCTGCGTCTCGGCCGACAGCATGATCGGGGTGCGCGCGCTGCTCACGGAAGTGGTGCAGCTCATGCCGTCCGCCTACGAGATGGAGGAGCTCCACGCCTTCAAGGGCGCCGAGGGGGACAGGACCGTGGACATCCACGCCAAGGATGACCGTCCGTTCGCGGCGCTCGTGTTCAAGACGATGAGCGAGCCCCACGTGGGTGATGTGTCATTCTTCCGGATCTTTCAGGGGATGCTGGCGAACGGGCAGGAGGTGTTCAACGCGACGCGGAACGTCGTGGAGAAGCTGAACCACCTGTCGGTGGCGCAGGGGCGGGACCGCCACGAAGTGAACAAGCTGCACGCGGGCGACATCGGCTGCGTCGCCAAGCTTCGCAACACGCACACGAACGACACGCTATCGACGAAAGACCACCCGGTCCGCCTCCCGCAAGTTCATCTGCCGGAGCCGCTCGTCACGATGGCGGTGCACGCGCACGCCCGGGGAGAGGAGGAAAAGCTCCAGGCCGGACTCCACCGGCTCCACGATGAGGATCCCACCTTCGAGACGCGGTACAACGCCGAGACGCACGAGACGGTCATCTCGGGGATGGGGGAGCGGCATCTCGAGGTGGCGATGTCGAAGCTCAAGCGGAAGTACGGTGTTACGGGGGAGATGACGAAGCCGAAGGTGCCGTATCGCGAGACGCTGATGGGAAAGGGAGAGGGGCAGGGGCGGCACAAGAAGCAGACGGGCGGACGCGGGCAGTTCGGCGATTGCTGGGTGCGCATCTCGCCTCAGCCGCGCGGCAAGGGCTACGAGTTCGTCGATGAGATCGTCGGCGGCGCCATTCCGCGAAACTTCATTCCCGCGGTGGACAAGGGGATCCAGGAGGCGGCCGTTCGGGGGGTACTCGCGGGGTACCCGATGGTGGACTTCCGCGTCGAGGTCTTCGACGGGTCGTATCACTCGGTGGACTCGAACGAGATGTCCTTCAAGATGGCCGGCATTCTGGCGTTCAAGACGGTGGCGCCGAAATGCCGGCCGGTGCTTCTCGAGCCACTCGATGAAGTGGAGGTGACGACGCCTGACGACTACATGGGCGACATCCTCGGCGACCTCTCGTCCCGCCGCGGCCAGATCCTTGGCTCGGAGCCGATCGGTGAGGGACGCGGAACGCGCATTCGGGCGATCGTTCCGCAGTCGGCGCTTCACCTCTACGCCACGGATCTGCACTCGATGACCCACGGCCGCGCGACGTTCTCGCGCCGGTTCAAGGGGTACGAGCAGATGCCCCCCGACGTCGCACAACGCGTGATCGCGGAGTCGTCCAAGGAAGCGAAGGAGTTGCAAGAGGCCTAGGCGCTGGAAGAGCGCTGGAACGGCGCTGAAGAGGCGCTGGGGGGAGACGTCGCCCAGCCTATCCACGCTGTTCCAGCGCTCTTTCCAGCGCTTTTTCCAGCGTTTATCCAGCGCCTTTTTTTGGAGGTCCCATGACGTTTCGCAGGTTCGCCATGCTCGGCCTGTTCGCTCCGATGGTGGTCACCGCGCAGACAGGCTCCGTCCAAGGGCGCGTGACCGACGCGGCCAACGGACAACCGCTCGCGAATGCGCAGGTCCGGATCGAGGGGACCGTGTTCGGCACGCTGTCCGACGCGAGCGGCGCGTTCGCTGTGCCGAACGTGCCTCCCGGGCGGCGCACGATCGTCGCTCGCCGCATCGGATACGGCGAGGAGCGGCGTACCGTCGATGTGAGCTCGGGCGCTCCGGTAACCGTCGACATCGCGATGACCGTGAGTGCAACCACGCTGGGCGAAGTGGTCGTCACGGGCGTGGCCACGCCGACCGCGCGCCGGGAGCTGCCTAACAGCGTGGAGACCGTGAGCGGTGAAGCCGTGCGCGACGCGCCCGCGGTTTCCGCGATCGATCAGGCGCTCCAGGGGAAGATCGCCGGCGCTCTCATCAGCGAGAACTCCGGACAGCCCGGCGGCGGCGTGAGCATTCGCTTGCGCGGAACGAATTCAATCCTTGGCGGCGCGGAACCGCTGTATGTCGTCGACGGCGTGATCATTGACAACAACGCCGAAGCGCTCGTCAGCCTCGGCGCGAACGCGACGCGTGGCGGGGCGGCCCTCTCGAACCGACTCGCTGACCTCGACCCGGCCGATGTGGAGCGCATCGAGGTGTTGAAGGGTGCGGCCGCCGCGGCCCTGTATGGCTCGCGCGCGAACAATGGAGTGATCCAGATTTTCACGAGACGGGGTCGTGCCGGCGAAGCGCGCATCACCGCGTCGACCGAGGTCTCGATGGGTGAGACGCCGGAGAAATACCAGCTCGTGTCGATTCCCACCGCCGGTGTTGGCGATTCCATTGGGTTGCCGGGACGTGGGATTCGCCCGGGCCAGCCGCTCGAGCGATTCGACATTCAGGACCAGATCTTTCGGACCGCGTATTCGACGACTCAGCGCTTGTCGCTCGCCGGTGGGGCGACCAATACGACGTATTATCTCGCGGGGAGCTGGCAGGACGAAGCTGGGATCGTCCGGAACAATGATTACGAGCGCCTGAATTTCCGCGGTACCGTGACGCAGCAAATCCGTCCGAACGTTGACCTCACGGTCCATGGCAACATCATCCGCTCGAAGGCGGATTTCATCACCGAAGGGGAGCAGACCGTCGGCGTGCTGACGAGCATCATCTTCACGCCGACGGGCTTCAACCCCAATTTCGACACGCTCACCGGCCGTTACCCGTACAATCCGATCCTCGGTCCAAACCCCCTCGAGATCCTGAATCGGTACGAGGCGCCGGAAGAGCTCGCGCGTTTCGTCGGCGGTGCGGAGGGGACGTGGACTCCGCTGCCAAGCCTGACGCTGAAGTACTTGGTTGGCATCGACGATTACCGTCGCGAGGTGCGCTTCCTTCAGCCGCCCCTCGTCAACAGCGCGACGTTCACCGGATCGATCCAGAATCCGGTGCAGTTTTCCCGACAGTTCAACAACGATCTGACGGCGAACCATATCTGGTCGTTCAGCGATCGGGTGCGCCTCAACACCGGCGCGGGGTTCCGCTTCACGTCCAACAGCAACGAGGTCCTTCGCGCGGCCGCCAGCGATCTGCCGCCCGAGCAGACATTAGTGGGAGGCGCGATTCAATCGGCGTCGCAGGAACGGTCGGAGGTCCGGACGATGGGTCTCTTCATCGAGGAACGCCTGAGTTTCAATGAGCGATTGTTCCTCACCGGCGGACTCAACTTCGAAGCCTCCTCGGCGTTTGGTGAGGATTCTCGCTGGCAATCGTTTCCGCGCGTTGGCGTCTCATGGGTGGTCGGTGAGGAGCCTTTCCTTCAGGAAGGCGGCCTGGGCAGCGTCTTCACCTCGCTTCGCCTGCGGGCGGCATATGGGCAGACTGGCGGCCAGCCACCGGGCGCGTACTTCCGATTCGCGAACTTCGCCAACACGTCGTTCTCGGGACGGGCTGGCCTGGTTGAGAGCACCATTCGCGGCAATCCGGAGCTCAAGCCGGAACGTCAGCGCGAATGGGAGATCGGCCTGGATGCGGGGTGGTGGCGCGAACGTCTGCTGCTCGAGGCGACCTATTACGACAAGCGCACGACCGACCTCGTGCTCAACGTCCCGCTTCCGGCGAGCTCCGGAGCGCTCCGTCAGTTCCAGAACATCGGCGTGCTCACGAACAAGGGCGCGGAGTTCACGCTCAGCACGATCAACGTCGCGCGACCCAGTTTCACGTGGCGCTCGAGGCTCACGTATGCCGCCAACCGCAATCGCATTGAGCGGCTCACCGCCAGCAGCGATACCATCATCGTTGGATATCTCAACGCGGTCGTCGAGGGGCAGCCGATCGGCGTGTTTTACGGGGGCGTTTATCAGCGCGACGCGAGCGGCAATCGGATCCACCGCGACACGACGATTGGCGGAAACCTCTACCGCAACATGCCGCGTCGGCTCCGCGACTCGGTCGTCGTGGGAGGGGTGGTCACCTCGCGGCCGTTCGCGAATCGGATCATTGGCGATCCCAATCCGGACTTTACGATGGCGCTCCTCAATACGGTCGAGCTCCCGCGCGGCATCGAGCTCAGCGTGCTGTTGGATGGCCGGTTCGGCAACGACGTGGCCAACTTCACGCGACGGATCACCGAGTTCTTCGGCGCGGACAAGAACATCGAGAAGGAAATTCGCGGCGACACCGTGCCTTTCGCGTACGCCCGCAATCCGGTCGGCCGCATCAACATCTACGAGGAATACATTGAGGACGGCAGCTTCGTGAAGCTACGTGAAGTCGCGCTGTCGATCCCCATCAGCGCGTCGCTCGTGCGCCGCATCGGCGCGAATGGGGCAACGATCCGTCTCGCTGGACGAAACCTGCACACCTGGACCGATTACACCGGCCTCGATCCCGAGGTCAACCTGTTCTCGGAGAGCACGGTCGCCCGCGGGGTGGACTTCGCGACGTTGCCGCTCCCGCGCACGTTCAGCGCCGGCCTCAACATCAACTTTTGAGGAGCGCCATCATGATGCCGAAGGTCGTGACATCAGCCGGCGCCCGCCGGCTCGTACGACTGTGCACCGCCGCCGTGCTCGCCACGACAATTGCGTCGTGCGATCTCGATCTCGAGAACCCCAATGCGCCGACCGAGGAGGAGATCGTCTCGAGTCGCGACGGCATCATCGCCGTTGCGGTCGGAATGCAAGGACAGTTCGCGCAGTCTATTGACGACTGGCTCGTCACGAGCTCGCTGGCGACCGATGAGTGGGGAACGAGGTCGATTGCCCTCATTTCGTATATCTCGCTGTTCACGGGTGACAATTTCGATGTGGCCTACGACGTGGTGCTGCAGCCATACGCGCGCACCTACCAGGTCGTCAACTCCGCCAACATCGTTCTCGAGGGAGTGCAAACCCTCACCTTGGGCGTGGGGCTCGAGGCCGGTCTCGGCGCGGTCGCCAACCTCTTCAAGGCGATGGCGTTAGGCTTTGCGTACCAGCAGTACGAGGAGTTGGCGGTGGACGTGGATCCCGCCGGCGCGCCAACCGTGCCGCGCGCCCAGGTGCTCGACTCCGTGATTGTCCTGCTCGAACGGGCGCGGGCGGCGTACGGGAGCGTCTCGGCCGCCGACTTGACGGAGTTCAACGCGCGCGCCCTGGGGCCGGGCATCAACCTGGCGAACACGGTCGACGCCATGCTGGCCCGGTATTACCTCTTCGACGGGCGATATGCCGAAGCCATCACCGCAGCGGATCGCGTCGATCAGGGGGTGCTCTCGGAGTTACGCTATCCGGCGCCGACGGTCAATCCGGTTCGCAACCTGGCGTTCGGACTCAACTATGTCGGGGGGTTGCTTCGGGGATTCGCGCGCCAGGCGCAGCCGGGCGATGCACGGGTGCAGTATTGGGTGGACACGCTTGCCGCGACCCAGGCGGCCAACCCACCGGATACGCTTCTCAAACCGCTGAAGAAGTACTCGGGCGTGAATGAGCCGTTCCCGCTTTACTTTCCTGATGAGATGAAGTTGATCAAGGCGGAGGCGCTCGCCCGGCAGGGTGGGGCAGCGAACTTCGCCGCGGCCGCGGCGCTGGTGAACGAGGTGCGCACCGACAACGTCGCGCAAGTCGACGAGCCCACCGCAGCGCTCGCCCCGCTGTTGCCGACGGAGCTCGACACGGAAGCCGAGCTCCTCGACGCGATCGCCTACGAGCGCCGGTACGAGCTCTATGAGCAGGGGCTTCGCTGGGAGGACACGCGTCGTTTGGGCACGGCGCGCACGACGACACCGACGTTCGAGTTCTTGCCGTTGCCCCGCCAGGAGTGCGTAACGAATCCCGTGGCGTGCGGTTAGGAATGCCGTATGAAACGAGGAATGAGGGCGGAGGAGTGGGGATTCGATTGGATAGGGGAACATCCAATCGGTTTCCTCAGCCCTCACTCCTCATTCTCTTCGAAGTGCAGCCCAGATCCGCTCGTCCTCCGCGCCGAGCACCCACACCGAGAATCCGCGAAGCTTCTTCTCGCGCGCCAGCGCCAGCTTGGCGCGAAAGCTCCGCTCATCTTCGAGGAAGAGCCATTCGAAGGTGCCTCCGTTCTCGAACGAGCCGTAGGTGACTGCCTGGGTCGAGTCCCACATCAGGCGCGCGCCGTAGCGCTCGGCCATCCCCGATCCCCAGGTCCACGTCACCGTCTCCGCCCACGAGCGCGCCCGCTCGGGGATGGTGTTGTCCTCTCGCGTGAAGAAGTGCAGTCCCTGTGATGGAATGCCGAGCGAGACCTTGTCGGCCGGCACGGATCGCAGGACGTGGTCGATCACCGAACGCATCCATGGAATGCCCGCCTGCGGCCCCGGCGTCGTGCGACGCGTGTGCTGGCTGTAGGTCATGATGGTCACGAAGTCGCCGAGTCGCCCGAGGGCGGCCAGGTCGTAGGCGGCGCGCCAGCTGTCGAAGAGAAAGCGGTGGTACGAGAGCGGCCCCGCCAGCTCGCTCGGGCGGTGGACGACGGCAATGCTGATCGTGCACCCAGCGGCGCGCAGGGCACGCGCCGCTTCGCCGTACCAGGTCGTGAGGCGGTCGCGATCATCGATGTGGACGTTCTCGATGTCGAACTGCCAGCCCCAGTATCGATGCTGGCGGCATTCGTCGGCCATCGCACGGGTCGCGCGGTGCCGGGCGGCAGTGTCCGACAGCAAGCGGCGAAGCGACGGCTGGTGGAAGCTCTCGTTCACCAGCAGCGGCATCACCTTGACGTTGCGCTGCCGCGCCAGCTCGAGCACCCTCCGGTCGACGCTTCCCCACAGAATGCCGAGGCTATCGACTCGGTAACCGCCGACGCCGAGGATGTCGATGCGGTCGGCATGCTTCACGAAGCTGTCGTAGCTGTCTTCGCGATCGACATAGTAGAAAAGGCGCTCGAGCGTGGGCTGAGCCTCGAGAGCGAGGGGGAGCAGGAGGGTGAGGACGAGAACAGGACGCATCGGGGTCTCCTCGGATGGCTTGGTCGCCGGCCTCCCGATGCTAGCGTCCCGGCGGTTCTGGAGTAAGGATTGAGCGGGCTGGTGCAGGGATTGCGACCCCGCGCCTCTCGTCGCACCTGAAGGGCAGTCGTAGACCTGTGCCGGGAGACCCGGAGGCGAGGATGTTGGCCGCGCGACATGTGCACCGCGGTGCGCTCCTGGTGAGCGCCGTGTTTCTTCTCTCCTGCAACGAATCCCCAACCGAAGGCGCGCAGTCACGCGTGCCTGCGTCGCTCGACATCGTGGCGGGCGATGCGCAGGACGGGGTCGTTGGTACCGAGCTTCCCAATCCCCTCGTCGTGCGAGTGGAGGATGCCAATGGTCTCCCCATCGTCGGGCAGGTTGTCAACTTCCGGGTGACGAGTGGGGGTGGCAGCGTGTTCGCCGGTGCGGGAATCACGAACGCGGCCGGTATCGTGCAAGACCGTTGGACGCTCGGCACTTCGACGGCCGACTCTCAACGTGTCGAGGCGCGCGCAGTGAACCCCAACAGCGGCGCGGCCATCGTATTCGCGAGATTTCGCGCGACGCCGCTTCCCGGCCCCGCGCAATCGGTGGCACAGGCAGGCGGCGACGCGCAAAGCGGCGCGCTCGGTGCCGCGCTCACGGATTCTCTGGCCGTCCGGGTCTCCGACTCGTTTGGCAATCCGGTACCGAATGTCTCGGTCGCGTGGGCGACGAACCTGGGCAACGGCGCGGTCAGTCCCACTACGTCCCAAACTGGCACGCAGGGAATCGCGAAGG
The DNA here is from genome assembly GCA_025931335.1 of Gemmatimonadaceae bacterium. GTDB lineage: Bacteria > Gemmatimonadota > Gemmatimonadetes > Gemmatimonadales > Gemmatimonadaceae > JAICNG01. Next base: position 56,925 of record JAICNG010000010.1, read on the forward strand.
CGCGGTGGATACTCGGGACGCGCCTCGACCTGATGCACGAGGTAAGTGCGGCGGTTGCGACACTGACGCCGGTGCGGTTCACCGCATCGCCGATGCTTCCCGCGACAGCGCGCATCATCCCGGTCGCGGGTGAGGGGGCGACGGGAACCGTGGGCGCCGTGCTGACCGACTCGCTCGCCGTACGTGTCGAGTTGGGGAGTGGCGAGTCCGTCGCCGGCGCAAGCGTCACCTGGACGGTCAGCGGAGCCGCCGTATCACCCCCCACATCGACGACGCAGGCAGATGGAGTTGCTCGCACGCAGCTCACGTTCGGGACCGTTGCTGGCCCGCGCGAGGTGTCGATCAGCGTTTCGGGGCTGTCGCCGGCGACGATGGATCTCACCGCGGGCCCCGATGTCCCGGCCTCCATCACCAAGACGGCCGGGGACGGCCAGACAGGGGTCGTGGCCGATCTACTCTCCCAGCCGCTCGTGGTTCGCGTCGTCGATCGCTTCGGCAACGCCGTGCCTAACGTGCTCGTGGACTGGAACGCCCTCGCGGGGACCGTGGCGCCGGTAAGCCCAGCTACCGATGCCGATGGGCGGGTCGCAGCTGCATGGACGCTGGGACAGGTTTCGGGACCCCAGACGCTGACCGCCACCGTGAGCGGGTTGCCGGCCGCACAATTTTCGGCCGCCGCAGGCGCCGGTGCGGTCAGCTCCCTCGTCGTCGTGAGCGGCAGCGGACAGTCGGCCACGGCTGGCAGCGCGCTGCCGTCGCTGGTGGAAGTTCACGCGATGGACCGATTCGGGAACGCCGCAAGCGGTGAGACGATTTCATTCGCGGCGTCTGGCGGCGGCTCTTTCTCGCCGCCGACCGCTGTGACGGAGAGCACCGGACGAGTCGCGTCGCGGTGGACCCTCGGCACGACCGCGGGGACGCAAACCGCGACGATCAGCAGCAACGGCATCTCGATCACCGTCACGGCGAGCGCGATCTCGGGGACTGCTGCGGCTCTCGCGACGGTCAGCGGAGATGGACAGGCTGGCATCGCGGGTGATCTTCTGGCCCAGCCGCTCATCGTGCGAGTGACCGATGCAAACTCGAACCCTGTCGCCGGTATCGCGGTCACGTGGTCGGCAACGTCGTCGTGCGGATCGGTCTCGTCGATCTCGTCGATGTCAGACGCGTGGGGGCTGGCGCAGACGGCCTGGACGTTGGGCCCGGCGGGCCGCCTGTGCACCGGCGTCACGGCTACAATCGGTGACGGCACGTCCGCCCGCTTCACCGCACGGTTCCTCGGCCGAACGGCGCAGCTCATCGATCCGGGCAACTTCGTCGAGCAGGTCGGCACGATCGATGTCCCGGTGCCGCTGACGGCGACCGTGACAGACGATGCCGAGAATCCGGTCCCCGGTATCACCGTCGGGTGGAGTCGCACGGAGGGAAATGGCTTACTGGCAGGCACCACGAGCGTGACGGATTCATCGGGACGCGCCACGGTGGTGATCACGCCCGGAACGGTCGCGGGGAATAACCGCGTTCTTGCGAGCGTCACAGGTCTCACCGGCGCGGAATATCTCGTGTGGACGCGCGCGCTCGCGGCCGAGAGAGTCGTCATCGTCGATGGGAACAATCAAACCGGGGAGCCGGGTCAGCCGCTGGCTCAGCCGATCCGCGTGCGTGTCGAGGATCGGCACGGCAACGGCGTCTATAATGAGGCCGTGACGCTCCAGGTCAGCGGGGGCGGCGGACACCTCGAGCGTACAACGCTCCGCACTGACCCTTCCGGGCTTGCCGCGACGGTATGGGTACTCGGCTCCGTCGGCGGTCAGGAGGTCCGAGCGAGCTGGAATGCGACCTCGGTTGTCTTTTCCGCGACCGGCGTGCAGGGCACGCGCGACGGACTTCTTGTTGTCGCCGGCAACGAGCAGGTGGCGACGACGAGCTTCCAGCGGGAGCACTTCATGGCGCCGATGACCGTGCGGGTTGTCGACGGCCGTGGCGACCCCGTGTCGGGGGTCCCGGTGACGTGGGCCGGGGATTTCTCGCCGGTCAGCGTCGTCAGTGATGCCGCGGGAGTGGCGACCCTCGAGAACGCGCGCATGCAGCTGCTCGCGGTCGGGACACGTACGATCACCGCCACGCTGCCTAACGGGACGGTGGCGCGCCTCACGCTCATCGTGGAATCGGGAGGTGGGGGGGCGTTCGCGGCTCCGAGTCACACCGGCTCCGCAACGGCGCGTGTCGGTCGTCGGTTGCCGGGAAGAGTCGTGGTTCTCTGCTCGGATCGGATGGGTGGGGCGAGCGCGTGCTCGATCCGTACGCGCGACGCGAATTTCGCGAGCCCAGCGGGCCAGCTGCATCCGGCGCCCGGGATTTTCCCCCCGGGCCGGTACGAGTTCTTCTGGGTTCTCCCCGAGACACCTGGGACGTACTACTTCGAGGCGGCCGCAGCGCTGCCGAACGCCATCGCGGCGACGGCGGTGCCGTGACCGATTGAGGCGCGAAGTGCGGCGGGGCGCTCGAGAGAGCGCCCCGCCTGATTCCTACCCCGCCCGCGCCGACCGCTTCGCCGCCGGTCGCTTCGAGCGCTTCGACTTCTTCCGCGTCTGAATCGGCACGATGTCGGGCGCTGCCTCCGCCGCCACGCCGCACCCATCGACGGGAACCGGAATGCGCGGCTGCTTGTACACGTACCGCTCCCCGGCGTAGTTCCGGAAGACCACCTCGTCGTCCGTGATCTCTTCGACGTACTCCGGCAGCAACGGCACCTTCCCTCCGCCGCCCGGTGCGTCGATCACGAAGTGCGGCACCGCGAGCCCCGACGTCCACCCGCGCAGCGCCTGCACGATCTCGAGTCCCTTCTGGACGGTCGTGCGGAAGTGCTCGCCCCCGGCTACCTGGTCGGCCATATAGATGTAATAGGGCCGCACCCTCGCCTTCAGGAGCTTCTGCATCAGCTCCTTCATGATCGCCGGGTCGTCGTTGACCCCGCGGAGCAGCACCGTCTGACATCCCAGAGGAACGCCCGCGTCCGCCAGCCGCCCGAGCGCCGCCACCGCCGCCGGCGTGAGCTCCGACGGGTGGTTGAAATGCGTGTTCATGTAGATGGGATGGTACTTCTTCACCATCTCACAGAACTCCGGAGTGATTCGCTCCGGCAGGTGCGACGTGATCCGGCTGCCGATGCGGATGATCTCGACGTGCGGAATCGCTCGCAGGTTCTGGAACAGGTACTCCAGGCGCCGATCGCTCAGCATCATCGGATCGCCGCCCGACATGATGATGTCGCGAATCTCCGGGTGGCTCCGGATGTACTCGAACGCTGACTCGTACTGGTTGAGCGGGATCTTCTCCGGGTCCCCCACCTTGCGGCGCCGCGTGCAGAAGCGGCAGTAGCTCGCGCACACCGGGCTCACGAGGAAGAGGGCGCGATCCGGATACCGGTGCGTGATGTTCGGCACCGGGGAGTCGCCGTCCTCATCGAGTGAGTCGATCATCCCGTCCTGGATGTCGAGCTCCTCGACCGTCGGCACGTACTGCTGCCACATCGGATCGCCGACTTCCTTGATCTGCTCGAGCACGGCCGGCGTGAGGCGCATTTGGAAGTTGTCGAACGCCGGCTTCAGGGCGTCGACGTCGATCACGTCATCGCCGAATCGCTTCGCCAGCTTCTCGAGGGTGTCGACCCCTTCCCGAAGAACTTGCTGCCATTCACTCATCGTGCATCTGCTCCCCGCCCATCGGCGAGTGGTTGGAACCGTTTGACGAAAATGATCCGATCATCGCCGGGCGCGTAGAAGTCACGCACGCGTGCGGCCTCGCGGTACCCGCGGCGCTCGTAGAAAGCGCGCGTCGCGGTGTAATCGGATCGGGACGATGTTTCGACGACCAACATCCGGGAGTGCTGTCCCACGAGCATTCGCTCGACCTCTTCGAGGAGGATGGTTCCAATGCCGGCGCCCTGGAGTGCCGTGTCGACGGCGATCCAATAGAGGTCCCAGGTGCGATCGGTGGCGGGGGTCGGACCCCAGCAGGCATATCCGACGAGGACCTCTTCCGGGGTGAAGGCGCCGAGGAAGAGATAGTCCGAGGACACCTGAGGAACGGGGATTGAGGAGTGAGGAATTGCTCGTTCC
>JAICNG010000103.1 GCA_025931335.1 Gemmatimonadaceae bacterium
ACGCGCCTGATCGAATGGGTCGCCATGAACGGGCGAGCGGCTGTGGAACGGGACGACGGCTCGGTCCGCGTCGCCCCCGCCGCGCCGGACGGCGAGCGGGCCAACGACGTCGACTCGTCAGGCGCCCACGCGCTGCTCCTCACCCTTCGCGTTCGCGGCCGGGTGGTGGGGGTGCTTCGCGTGGCCGGCCTGCCGGCGCTGCATCTCGACGCCGCGCAACGCCGGTTCCTTGGAGCCCTCTCCTATTATGCCGCGCTCGGGCTCGAACGGGTGCGCCTGACGTCGGAAGCGGAGCACGCCGAAGCGCTGCGCCAGGCCGACGCGCTCAAGAATGCGCTCCTCGCGTCCGTGTCGCATGACTTGCGAACGCCCCTCACCACGATCAAGGCGCTCGCGCACAGCATGGGCGCCGACGGCGACGAGCGCGCGATGATCATCGAGGAGGAGGCCGACCGGCTCAACCGCTTCGTCGCCGACCTGCTCGACCTCTCGCGGCTCACGAGCGGCGCCCTCCGGATCGTTCCCGAGCTCAACGCCGCGGACGATCTGCTCGGCGCGGCGATTCAGCGCGTTGCCGGTTCGGCTGGCGATCGCGCCATCAACGCGCGCATCGAGGGCGCCGACCCGCTGCTCGTCGGCCGCTTCGACTTCGTGCACGCGCTCCGGATTCTCGTCAACCTCATCGAGAACGCGCTCAAGTATGCCCCGGGTGCAGCGCCGGTCGACATCACGGCACGGCGATCGGGCGAGGATCTCGAGTTCGAGGTCGCCGACCGAGGGCCGGGCATTTCTCCCGCCGATGCCGAGCTGATCTTCGAGCCATTCTATCGGGCCGATGGCGCGCCCCGGGATACGGCGGGCACGGGGCTTGGCCTCTCGATCGCCCGCCGGCTCGCCGAGGCGCAAGGTGGCGCGATCCACTATGAGCCGCGTGATGGCGGAGGGAGCCGCTTCATCCTTCGGCTACCCGCCGCGAGCATCGACCACGCACCGGAGATCTTTGTGAAATCTTAACGGCCGACCCGCCGACCTTTGTGCGGTCTTCACACCGCTTCCGGTACCGTCCGTGGACCGGAAGCGGTTCGTCGTTTCGGGAGACCGCGGAATGATGGCGATCGTCAACGTGTTGGTTCTGGCCGTGCTTCTCATCTGGATCCTGAGCTGGGATGACGGCGCGCGAAGCCCGAGGCACGACCCGGATGTCGTGGACCTCGCGCGCGCCCGACGCCGGCTCCAGCGCGCCCGTCGGGGAAGGCATCGTCGGCGGAGATGACGGCCCGCCACGTCGAGGCGCACCCTCATGGCCGGCGGCTCGCGATCCTCACGCTCACCGCGCTTGGCATCGTCTACGGCGACATCGGGACGAGTCCGCTCTATACCATCCGCGAGACGTTCGCCGCCGAGTACGGGCTGGCGCCTAACGCCGCCAACGTCTACGGCATCCTCTCGCTCATCCTGTGGTCGCTGGTGCTGGTGGTGGCGGTCAAGTATCTCACCTTCATCCTGCGCGCCGACAACCGGGGCGAAGGCGGTGTGCTGGCGATGCTCGCGCTCCTCCTGCAACGACAGCACCGAACCGAGGAGCGAAGACGGAGGGCGGTGCTCGTGGTGCTTGGCCTGTTCGGCACCGCGCTGCTCTATGGCGACGGCGTCATCACGCCCGCGATCTCGGTGCTCGGCGCGATGGAAGGGCTGGAGGTCGCCACGCCCGCGCTCGCGCCATTCGTGGTGGCGGTGACGATGGCGATCCTGCTCGCCCTGTTCCTGTTTCAGCGGCACGGGACGGCGCGGGTCGGGAAGACCTTCGGGCCGATCACGCTCACCTGGTTCCTGACGATCGGCACGCTGGGACTGGTGGAGATCGCGCGCGCGCCGGGGGTGCTCGCCGCCGTGAATCCATGGTACGCGATCGCCTTCTTCGTTCGGCACGGCTTCATCGCGTTCGCCGTCCTGGGAGCGGTATTCCTCGCCGTCACCGGTGCGGAGGCGCTGTACGCCGACATCGGCCACTTCGGAAAGAAACCCATCCGGCTCGCGTTCTTCGCCCTCGTCCTGCCCGCGCTGCTGCTCAACTACTTCGGACAGGGCGCGCTGCTGCTGCGCGACCCCCAGGCGATCGCGAATCCCTTCTACCTGCTCGCGCCACGGTGGTTTCTCTATCCGCTCCTGGTGATCGCGACCCTCGCCGCCATCGTGGCATCCCAGGCGCTCATCTCGGGCGCGTTTTCCCTCGCGCACCAATCGGTGCAGCTCGGGTACACGCCGCGCCTGACGATCGTGCACACGTCAGAGGAGGAGCACGGGCAGATCTACGTGCCGGAGGTGAACAAGGCGCTGATGGTGGGAACGCTGCTCATCGTGCTCGGCTTTCAGTCGTCGAGCGCACTCGGCGCGGCCTACGGGATCGCGGTGACGGGAACGATGGCGATCACGACGCTCCTCTTCGCGGTGGTCGCGCGAACGCGCTGGCAGTGGCCGATGTGGCGGGTGATCGGCCTCTCGGCGTTCTTCTTCTCGTTCGATTTCGCCTTTCTCGGCGCGAACGTGCTCAAGATCGAGCATGGCGGCTGGGTTCCCATCTCGATCGGCCTGGTCGTTCTCGCCCTCATGACGACGTGGAAGAAAGGCAGGGAGATCCTGAGCGGAATCATGCGTGAGTCGAGTCTGCCGCTGGACCTTCTGCTCCCGGAGATCGGCCACCGCGCGCCGGTCCGCGTCCCCGGAACGGCGGTGTTCCTGACGTCGGATCCAGAGGGGGCGCCGGCGGTGCTCCTGCATCACCTCAAGCACAACAAGGCGCTGCACAAGCAGGTGGTGCTGCTGTCCGTGGTTGCCGCCGAGGTGCCGGAGGTGGAGAGCGAGGGGCGCGTGACGGTGGTGTCACTGGAGCACGGGTTCTATCGCGTGACGGCAGCGTACGGTTTCATGGAGACGCCCAACGTTCCCGAGGTGCTTGCGCTGTGCGCCGCGCGAGGGCTCGAGACGAAGCCGCTCGACACGAGCTATTACCTCGGGCGCGAGCGGTTGCTCCCGACGGGGCGCTCGAAGATGGCGCGCTGGCGCAAGAAGCTGTTCGTCTTCATGTCGCGGAACGCGCAGTCGGCGGCGCAGTTCTTCGGGCTGCCGCCTAACCGCGTCGTGGAGCTCGGCGCGCAGATCGAGTTCTAGCCGCGCTCCGCGGCGGGTGCCGGCTCAGACGGAAGGGACGGCGTCCTGGGTCACTCGGGTCACCCCCGCGGCGGCCGCGTCTTCCTCCCGCCGCGACGGCAGCGAAAACGCGAACACCGTCCCGCCGGCCGCCGGGAACTCGGCCCACGCGCTCCCGCCGAGCGATTCGGCGGTCTCCCGCACGATGCTGAGGCCGAGGCCCGAGCCTTCGACGTCGGTAATCGTCTCGTCGTGCGCGCGGTAGAAGTGCTGGAAGAGGCGGCCGCGAGCAGCCGGCGCGACGCCGATCCCGTTGTCGCGCACGCGGACGATCAGCTCCCCGCCGCTGCCGCCCGCCTCACGCGGGCGGAACTCGGCGGTGACCTCCACCCATCGGTCCTTGCGCGAGGTATCCGAGTACTTGATCGCGTTCGAGATGTAGTTCGCCAGGCAAAGCTCCACCGCGGCGGCGTTCACCTCGATCGCGGGCAGGTTGTCGGCGATCCGCACCTCCACACCGCGCGCCTGCGCAACGCCGCGAAGCTGGCGGGCCGCCTCCGCCGCCGCCTGGGGAAGCAGGACGTTCCGGTGCTGCCGCGTGTCGGACTCCAGACGCGAAAGCGCCTCGAGGTTCTCGAGCATCTGATGCAGCGCGTCCGCGTTCTCGATCACCATCTGGCGGAAGCGCGCCTGCTGCTCGCGCTCGAGCCACTCCTCCTCGAGCAGGCTGGCGGCGCCGCGGATGGCGGTGACGCGGTTGCGCAGCTCGTGCGACACCATGCGGTTGAACCGACGCAGCCGGTCCTCGCGCTCGCGCACGCGTGTCGTCGAGAGCTGGAGAAAATGATTCGTCGTCGCCTGACGAACGATCTCGATCGCCTCCTCGGCGCGCCGGAAGCACGACACCAGCTCGCGGCGCGTGCACGACACGTCGATCTCGTCGACGACTTCCTCGAGATACGAGAGAATGATCGCGCCGAGGAGCTGCTGCTCCTTGAGGATCTGATAGACGTCGAACCCCTGCGTGTGGCGCATCGCCCCCAGCTCGCGCGCCTTCGCGACCACGGGGACGTCGTCGTCGATGTGGGTCCCGGTGGATTCGAGATAGCTCGCGACCCCTTCGATCAGCAGCGGGACGTGGTCGAGCAGGTCATCGGTGGGGAAGATGGCGTCCGCGGTCAGCGAGACGCGGGCGGCGATCCGGTCCAGCCACCGACTGGCGATCTGATTGCTCGCTTCACGGAGACGGGTCGCCAGCAGGCTGCCAACGGTGCACTCGGGTGCGTCACTCATTGGCGGAGGAGTATGGCCGGGTGCGCGCCGCCGCACCAGTCTCGCGAGACGCACGCGTGAGCGATCGCATGCTGACGTCCGCCGCCTGATCGATGAACCGCGCGATCAGCGCCAGCGCCTCGGCCAGACCGGCCTCGGGGAGCGACGATGCGTGGCGATGGATCGCGGACTCGACCTCCTCGCGGAGGATGCGCCACTCGCGCGCCACCATCTCACGCGAGCACCCCAGCAGGGCTCGACCGGCGCCGTGCCGCTCGGCGACCAGGCGCTGAATCTCCGACGCGTCGCTCGCCACGCTGGTTGGCCGGCCGCGCGACTCCTCGGCGGCGATCAGCAGCGCAGCGAGGTCGGCGAGATACGTCGCCGCGTGGTCGGCGAGCTGCGAGAACCGGAGCGTCGCCGCCGAGGGGATGATCTGGTCGGCGCGCAGGCGGGCGACGAAAGCCGAGGTGACGCTGCCGAGCTCGCGGAGAAGCACCTCGCCCACGTCGGCGACGCCGTGGAGCCGATTGTCGTCGCGCGTCGATCCCGCGGGGCTTCCCGACGATCCTGGCGATTCCGTGGCGGCCGGCAGCCAGAGGGTGAACGCCGAGCCCTGGCCGATGTCGCTTCGTACGCTCAGGTCGCCGTTCATCAGGCGCGCGAGACGCCGGGCGATCGTTAGGCCCAGCCCGGAGCCGTCCTTCGGCCGCGTATGGCTGGTGTCGACCTGCACGAAGGGATCGAAGATCGCGGCGAGCCGGTCGGGTGGGATGCCGATCCCGTTGTCCTCCACGGTGATGAAGACCCACGGACCGTTCCCGCGGAGCCGCACGTCGGCCGGGGACTCGGCGGACACGCCGCATTGTACGGCGACGCGTCCGCCGGGCTCGGTGAACTTCACCGCGTTGCCGAGCAGGTTCACGAGGATCTGCTGCACGCGGCTCTCGTCGCCCTCGTACATCGCGCAGCTCGCGGCGCCGCCGGCGCTCGTCGCCTCGATCGAGACGCCGCGGGCTTCGGCCATGGGTTGAACGACGGCGACCGCAGCATCGACGGCGTGGTCCGAGCGCGCGTTGCGGTGCTCGACGGCGAGGCGGCCGGCATCGATGCGGGCCAGATCGAGCACCTCGTTCACCAGGACGAGCAGGTGCCTCGCGCTCGTGAGGATGCGCGCGACATGGGTCCGCTGCTCTTCAGTGAGCGCGCCGGGGATGCCGAGGTGGAGCAGCTCGGCGTACCCGATGACGGCATTGAGGGGGGTGCGGAGCTCGTGGCTCATCATCGCGAGGAACTCGGATTTCGTCCGGTTCGCCGCTTCGGCCTCGGCGCGGGCGAGTCGCTCTTCCTCGAGCTGCTGCGCGCGCTCGGCGGCCCGCTTGCGGTCGGTGACGTCGCGCAGGGATGCGAGGTGAGCCGGTGTGTCCTCCCACTCGAGGGGCGCAGCGCGAAGCTCGGCGCTCACCGCAATGCCGTCCGGGCGAACGATCTCGATCTCGGCGCTGTCGTCGGCGGCGATGGGAAACCCGAGATGGTTGCCGTGGAGCTCGGCGGCGGAGCGGCCGAAGAGGCGCTGGGCCGCCGGGTTCGTGAAGCGGATGACTCCATCCAGGCCGACGATGACGATGCCGTCGGCCATGCGCTCGACGATCGTACGCAGGCTCGTCTGTTCGGTGCGCCGGCTTTGGCGGCGGTCGGTCCCGGATCGCTGCTCCGTCCTCATCCGTTGCATCGGCGGCGTGATCGTTTCGGTCGTTGATCACACCGCTATTACAAGGTCCGTGCCCCGTGGAGCATCGCGCGGTGACTGGTCTAAAAGATGCGTTTCCAGCACGTATGCCGGAGGTCCCCGCTGTGAACGACTCAACGCCGCAAGGAGGAACGCTGGCGACCTACGTGCTGCGACTCTACGTCACCGGAACGAGCCCCCGAGCACAGGTGGCGATCGCCAACCTGCGCCGCATCTGCGAGCAGGACCTGCGCGGGCAGTACGATCTCGAGATCATCGACGTGCTGGAGCATCCGGAGGTGGCGGAGCGCGAGAAGATCCTCGCGACCCCGACGCTCATCAAGCAGCTGCCGCCACCGTTGCGTCGCGTGATCGGAGATCTGTCCGACAAGGAGAAAGTCCTGCTGGGCCTCGAGGTCCGCCCCGAGCTACCCGCCACCGACCGTCCGGATCACCCATGACCGCGCACGCCATCGAGCCATCGGTTCAGAAGCTCCCCACCGGCATCGCGAGCTTCGACATCATCGCGAAGGGAGGATTGCCGCGACATCGCACCACGCTGCTCTCCGGCACCGCCGGCAGTGGCAAGACGGTGTTCGCGATGCAGTTCCTGGCCGCCGGTATTCGCGATGCCGACGAGCGTGGCGTGTTCGTCACGTTCGAGGAATCGGCTGGGGACATTCGGACGAACATGCGGAGCTTCGGATGGGACCTGGAGCGCTGGGAGCGCGACGGGAAGTTCGCGTTCGTCGACGCCTCTCCCGATCCGCACGTCGAGACGGTCGAGAGCGGAACGTTCGATCTCGGCGCGCTGCTCGCGCGGGTGGAGCACGCGGTGAAGCGGATTGGCGCCTCGCGTGTGTCGGTCGACTCGCTCGGGGCGGTGTTCTCGCAGTTCTCCGATCAGTCGGTGGTGCGCCGTGAGCTGTTCCGCATTGCGTCGGCGCTCAAGGCGATGGGCGTGACCGCGCTGATGACCGCCGAGCGCACCGACGACTACGGCCCGGTCGCGCGGTTCGGCGTCGAGGAGTTCATCGCCGACAACGTGATGGTGTTGCGGAACGTGCTGGAGGACGAGAACCGGCGGCGCACGATCGAGATCCTCAAGTTCCGCGGCACCGACCATCAGAAGGGCGAGTTCCCGTTCACCATCGTCCCCGACGACGGGCTGGTGGTCATCCCGCTGTCGGCGATGCAGCTCAAGCAGAAGTCGTCGGACATTCGCGTGTCGTCAGGCAGTCCGGAGCTGGACAAGATGTGCGGGGGCGGGTTCTTCCGGGACTCGGTGATTCTCGTGTCGGGAGCGACCGGCACCGGCAAGACGCTCACCGTCACGCAGTTCCTGAATGGCGGCGCGGCGGTGGGCGAGCGGTGTCTCCTTCTCGCCTTCGAGGAGAGCCGCGACCAGCTCTTCCGCAACGCGATCGGGTGGGGCGTCGATTTCGAGCGGCTCGAGCGCGACGGGCTGCTTCGCGTCGTCTGTGACTATCCGGAAGTCCTTGGGCTCGAGGACTGGCTGCTCGCCATCCAGCGGACGGTTGCCGAGTTCAAGCCGAACCGCGTGGCGCTCGACAGCCTGTCGGCACTCGAGCGGGTGGGGACGATACGCGCGTTCCGCGAGTTCGTGATCGGATTCACCTCGTTCATCAAGCACCAGGAGATCACCGGGCTCTTCACGTCGACGACGGCCTCGCTGATGGGCGGGACGTCGATCACGGAGGGGCACATCTCGACGCTCACCGATTCGATCGTGCTGCTCCGCTACGTGGAGATGTTCGGCGAGATGAAGCGCGGCATCACGGTGCTCAAGATGCGCGGATCGCTGCACGACAAGGGCATTCGCGAGTTCACGATCGACAAGAAGGGGATGCACCTGGGCCGTCCGTTCCGGAACGTCACCGGCATTCTCGCCGGCACGCCGGTGCACGTGTCGCCCGCCGACGTCGAGCGGATCTGGAGCCACTTCGAGGCCGAGCGGGGGGAACGCCGAGCGGATTCGGTGGTCACCGATGGAGAACGGCGCCGGGGGAGCGATCGGCGTCGTTCCTCCTGACGCAGCGACCGAGGCAGTGACCGTGGAGCACCCGCACGAGGAACGGAATCACGACGCGAGCCTGACGCGGGCCCCTGCTGGCGAAATCGACGCAATGCGGAAGCTCCAGCATGAGCTGGAGCGCCGCACGCGCGCCCTCGAGCGGATCGAAGCGCGCTTCCGTGACGTGATCGAGCGGAATGCCGACGCGATCGTCGTCGTCGACGGCCAGGGACTGATCCGCTTTGCCAACGACCGAGCGATCGCGTTGTTCGGCGGCACGCGCGCCGTGCTGATCGGCAAGCCGTTCGGCTTTCCGCTGGTGAAGGACGAAACCACCGAGCTCGACCTTCTGACCGATGGCGCGCCACGCGTGGCCGAGATGCGCGTGGTGGAGTCGGAGTGGGAGGGTCGAACGGCGTACATCGCCTCCCTGCGCGACGTCACCGAGCGCAAGCGAGCCGAGCAGGGTGCTCGCGACCTCATCCGGGAGCAGGCGGCGCGCACGGCGGCGGAAGCGTCGGCGAAGCGATTTCGCTTTCTGTCCGAGTCGGGATCGGCGCTCACCTCATCGCTGAACTACCACGCGACGCTCGCGGCGCTCGCACGCGTCTGCGTCACCGGTTTCGCGGATTGGGCGGAGGTGTACGCGGTCGAGGCCGACGGCGCGGTGAGGAGACTCGAGACGGCGCACTGCGAGCCGGCGAGGGCCCCGCTCGTCGGCGCGCTGCGCGGGGCGGCCATCCCGCCGAAGGGCTCCCACCCCGTGCTCGCCGTGATCCGCACGCGGACGCCGATGCTGGCGTCCAGGCTGAGCCCCGAGCTTCGCGCGTCGATGATCGTCGACGAGGGGCATGAACGGACCGTGACCGAGCTGGGCATGACGTCGCTCATCGTCATCCCGATGATCGCGCGCGACCGTGTCCTCGGCGCGATCGCGTTGTTCTCGTCGGACCCACGCCGGCGCTTCAACGCCGAGGACCTGGCGCTGGCGGAGGACGTCGGCGCGCGCGCGGCGTTGGCGGTGGACAATGCGCTCCTGTACGAGGAGGCGCGACGGGCGAATCAGACCAAGGCCGATTTCCTCGCCGTCGTCTCCCACGATCTACGAACGCCGCTCAACGCCGTCATGGGATACGCCGAGCTGTTGGCGATGGGCATTCCGGAGCCCCTGCCGGAAGCGGCGCGCGAGCGGCTCCAGCGAATCCGTACCGCCGCCGGACACCTGCTCTATCTCCTCGACGAGCTGCTTGGTTTCGCGAGACTGGAGGCGGGACGCGAGGAGGTTCATCCTCGGGAAGTCGACGTGCGCGAGGTGGTGCGCGAGATGGAGGCAGTCATCGAGCCGCTCGCGGCCTCGGCCGGCCTCGCCTTTCAGGTCGACGTGCCCGCGGCGCCGGTAAGGGTGCGGACCGATCCAGACAAGCTGCGCCAGATCCTCGTGAACCTGGGCGCGAACGCGGTGAAGTACACGCCGCGAGGGGAGGTCCGCGTGGTGCTTCGCGAGCAGGCGGCGAACCGCGTGATCATCCGCGTGAGCGACACCGGCATTGGGATCGCGCCCGAGCATCTCGACGACATCTTCGAACCGTTCTGGCAGGTGAACGCGGGTCAGCGCAGCGCGAACGGCGGGACGGGTCTGGGGTTGAGCGTCGTGCGTGGACTCGTGAGGCTGATCGGCGGGGAGGTGTCGGTTGAGAGCCAGCCGGGGAACGGGAGCACGTTCACAGTCGCCATCGGAGGGCTGTTGAGTTCATCGCGACCCGAAGAGCGCACTGCACCGTAGCACGCTCCACGCGCGGACGAAGTTCCGAGCGTTCCTTGGGTTAACACCTCGCCGAGCCAGCTCGCGCGCTCGGTCATTCGCGTTATTCGGGGCATTCGGCAGTTCCGGCAGTCCGTGGCCGCTACCGGGCAGAAGCCAGCGTCAGCCATCCCGCAAATCCCGGAAGGACCTTTTTCCAACAGCTTTCGCGGTTGCAGTTCTCAGTGAGTCCCTGTGTTCGTCTCGGTGCCCTCTGTGAAAAGGCTGTCAGGGCGCGTTGCGCGACGAGCCCGGAAAGCACCTCATGGGGCCGGCGTCAAGCTCGCGTACAGGCTCGCGACGTCGAACCGCACCGGATTCGCGTGATCTCGATGCCGCTCAGCACGCTGAGCACGGCGAGCACGACCATGAGCTCGAGGAGCGTCATGCCGGCGCGGCTTCGTCGGTTGGGGCCAGGCGGTCGGTGCATCCTGTCTCCCTCGATGAGGCGCGCGGCGGAGCCGGAAAACGGGTGGCGCGCCCAACGTCACCAACTCGACGCACGGTAGCTCTGACCCGATAGCTCCGGTTATCACGGAGCGCGCTCGAATCGTCACAATCTTGTCGAGCCGTGGCGCCGCGTGACGAGAGCGGCGCTCCGCCCGTCAACCTCACGGTGATTAGCGCCGTTTCACCGCCACACGAGCGAGAACGTCAGATGGGCATCGTCGCCGCGCTGCTTTCAGAACGTCTGCGTCAGAACCGCCTGCGCACCGCGCTGCGGGAGCGGCATCAGCTGGTCGTGGCAACCGGGTGGACGGAGTTCCTGGAGGTATGTGACTCCGCGCCGGTCACCGCGGCCGTGATCGACCTCAAGGACTATGCGCTGCCGACGTTCGACGAGCTGCGTCAGTTCCGGCTGCGCCACGGATCGACGGCGCTCGTCCTGTACATCGCCGTCCCCTCGGTTTCGGTGCAGGACGTCTTCGAGGCGGGCCGCTTCGGCTTCGACGCGATGGTGGTCGCCGACCAGGGCGACGATCCACGGGCGCTCCAGACTGTGATCGAGCGCGCGATGGCGCGCGGCGTCGGGGAGCTGCTGCGCAAGGGACTGGGCGCCACGGCGCCCACGGCGCGCGATGCGGCGCTGGCGTGTGTGGCACGCGCGCACGAACGCCTCTCCCCCGAAAAGCTCGCCCGTCTGCTCGGCGTCAGGCGACGCGCGCTCACCGAGCGGCTCGGACGCGCGGGGTTCCCCGCCCCGCAGCGGCTGATCGCCTGGGGACGGCTGATCGTCGCCGCCCGGCTCCTCGAGGACGCCGACCGCAAGGTGGACGCGATCGCGATGACGCTCGACTTTCCATCGGGCAGCGCGTTCCGGAATACCTGCCAACGGTACCTGGGGGCAACACCGCAGGAAGTGCGGGCGCGCGGCGGCGCCGACTACGTCGTCGGGGCCTTTCTCAGAACGATCGGACATGGGGCGCGCGAGGCCGACCACCCCCGCACCGCGCCACGGTCGTGGAATCTCGCCGTATAACACTTCGGAGAGCGCATGGCGACAACAGGCCAACACCCGAAGACATCAGGGGTCAGACGTCAGGGTTCAGGTTTCAGAAACGGCACGGCGCGGTCCTGATCGCAGCCCTGCTGATGGCGTGCGGCACCGGCGACGTCGTCAGCCCGTCACCGCAGCTCAACGCGCAGCGCCGCGGCGAGCAATTCGGCCTCAGCGCGTTGATGCCGGGGCGACTCGTCGCCTGCGAGCAGCGTACCGCCGCGGCCGACAGCGCCTTCATCGGGCCGTCCGGCGGGATGCTCCGCGTGGGCAACAACGAGCTGGTCGTGCCTCCCGGTGCGTTGACCGAAAACGTCCTGGTGCGCGGTGAGGTCCCCGCGGACACGGTCGCGTCGATTCGACTGTTCCCCGAGGGTCTCGTCTTTCGGCGCCCAGCCGGCCTCGCGCTCGATGCCGCGGGGTGTGCCAATCCCGGCGAGGCGGCGAAGGTCCTTTACCTTGATGACGCAGACAACGTCCTCGAGGAGATCGACGCGTACTACGATCCGTCGTGGAAACGGGTCGCCGCGCCCATCAACCATTTCTCGCGCTACGCGCTCGGCGTCTGGGCGCACGGGCGTGAACGACGTCGATCTGACCCGCGGGGAGGAGGCCGAGCGCCGCTGGAGGCCGAGGCGTCGCGCGACATGGGCGAGCTGTGTCTCACGCTGGACGACCACACCGGCGCACGCACATGGCTCCAGCGCGCGCTCGAGGGATTCGAGACCCTCGGCGCGCGCCGGGAAACCGCCGCTGTTCGAGAGC
>JAICNG010000058.1 GCA_025931335.1 Gemmatimonadaceae bacterium
AAATGATCCGATCATCGCCGGGCGCGTAGAAGTCACGCACGCGTGCGGCCTCGCGGTACCCGCGGCGCTCGTAGAAAGCGCGCGTCGCGGTGTAATCGGATCGGGACGATGTTTCGACGACCAACATCCGGGCGTGCTGTCCCACGAGCATTCGCTCGACCTCTTCGAGGAGGATGGTTCCAATGCCGGCGCCCTGGAGTGCCGTGTCGACGGCGATCCAATAGAGATCCCAGGTGCGATCGGTGGCGGGGGTCGGACCCCAGCAGGCGTATCCGACGAGGACCTCTTCCGGGGTGAAGGCGCCGAGGAAGAGATAGTCCGAGGACACCTGAGGAACGGGGATTGAGGAGTGAGGAATTGCTCGTTCCTCAGTCCTCATCGCTCCTTCCTCATTGCCTTCATCAAATAGCTCGAGGGCGACGGCGATCTCGGTCGCGCTGAACACCTTCGAGCCGCGCAGAATCTCGGCGACGCGAGGACGGTCGGCGGCGGAGAGCTGGCCGAGGACGATTCCGGTTCCCCGGGAATCGATCAGCTGTCCGCTGCCGTCAGATCGTCGACGTGGCGCGAATTCCTCCCGGGAAAGCGGGAGCGCGGCGGACCGATCGGGGGGCGCCACCGGCTGACCCGTCATCGGTCCGCTCGGAGGCCGGGAACCGATCGCGCCATCGGTGACGCGAGTGACCTCGGCCACTATCGCACTCCGGCCGCGAACAGCTCCAATGCGGCGGGATCGGTCGGCACCACGACACCCGAGAGGCGCGCGGACAATGCCCAGCGGTTCTCCTCGAGCTGGCGCTGACGTCGCGCGCCCGCTTCGCAGACGGCGGAGATGAGCGCGGTGAAGTCCATTCCCGCCACGCGCGCCATCCGCGCGAGCCCGGCGTCGGGGGCGATGTCCGGATTCGCGTTCACCTCGAGAATCCATGGACGTCCCTGCGAATCGATGCGCATGTCTACCCGGCCGTATCCCTCACCGCCCACCGCCTTCCATGCCTCGAGCGCGAGGCGCTTGAGCTCCGCGTTGAGCTCCGGGGAAATCCTGGCCGGGCACACGGGCGCGGCGCCCAGATCCTCGTCGCTTCCGGTTTCCCACTTCGATCGATACGACACGATGCGCCACTTTCCCTTGGGCATGGCGTCGAACTGGATTTCCGCGATCGGGAGAACGATCCCGTCGACGATGCCGACGTTGACCTCCCGGCCGTCGATGAATCGCTGAACCAGGACTTCGTTCCATCGCTCGTGCATCGCGTCCACCCGCGCGGCGAGCGCGCGCATGTTCCGGACGACGGAGCGCTGCTCGACGCCGATCGAGGCGTCCTCGGCGGCCGGCTTGCAGATCGCGGGGAACCCGACGGTCGGCAGCGGCGACCCGGGGGTGACGACCGCCCACCGAGGGACCGGGAGTCCGGCTCGCTCCAGCAGGGCGTTCACGACGTGCTTCCGCAGACAGAACGCCGTCGTCCAGCTCGAGCTGCCAGTATAAGGAATGCTGAGCACCTCGAGCACGGAGATCACCGCCGGCTCGTACGCCGCGATCCCGTCGATGCACTCGCAGAGGTTGAAGGCGAGGTCGAACTTGCCGCGCCGCACCCGCTCCACCCAGCGGCCGTCGAGGGCGACCGGGACGCGCACGACCTGATTCCCCTCCTCGACGAGCGATTTCTCGATCGCTTCCACCGTCTCGAGGATGAGCAAATCAGCCGACGCCCCGAGCGCCGACATACCATCGAACAACATGGCAATCTTCATGAGCGAGCCTCCTTGCGACTGCGGACTGCGGATTTCGGATTGCGAACGGTCTTGCTCGCAATCCGCAATCCGCTATCCGCAGTCGTCAACACAACACCTTCCCTGGCAGCAGCAGCCTTCAAGCATGCCTGGATGAGCTCGTCATAGCTGATCCCGGCCGCCCTCGCCGCCTTCGGAAAGCACGAGTTGTCCTCCGGATTCGGGAGAATCCCCGGAAGGGGATTGACCTCCACCACGTTCGGCCTGCCCGCCGCGTCCAGCCGCACATCGATCCGCGACCAGTCCCGACAGCCCAGCACGTGGTAGGCTCTGAGAGCAACTCGCTCGATCTCGCTCGCCAGCGCCTCATCGATCCGCGCAGGACACTCGAACATCTCCAGCGGATTCTCTGGCCGGTCCCACACCCACTTCGCTTCGAAGCCATACACCGGTACCGCCCCCTCGGGCAGCGCGTCGAAGTTGATCCCGACGATCGGGAGCACTCGCGCGTTCTTCCCGTTGCCGAGGATCGCGCAGGTGAACTCGGCGCCCGGCAAAAAGGCTTCGACCAGTACCGGCTGCTTATACCGCTCGAGGAGGAAGCCGACCTGAGCTCTCAGCTCCTCCGGTGTGCGGCAGAAATTCTTCTCCGTAATTCCCTTCGAGCTGCCTTCGTGGACTGGCTTCGCGAACAGTCCGGAGGAGCGCGGACCGAGGAGTGAGGACGAAACGTCTCCTCCATTCCGCGACCTCTTCTCGCCGAGAAACGATTCCAGCTCCGTGACGTCACGCAGGAGCACGAAGGGCGCGGTGCGGACGCCATGGTACGAGAGCCATTCCTTCGTTCGCGCCTTGTCGAGACAGAGCGACAGCGAGAACGGATCGCTCCCCGAGTACGGGACGCCGAAGAATTCGCAGATCGCGGGCACGTGCGCCTCGCGATTCACGCCCCGCCACCCCTCGGCGATGTTGAAGACGATGTCGGGTCGCTCACGCCGCAGGCGCTCCGGAAAGTCCTCGTTCGCCTGGAGCCGAATCACGTTGCCATGGCGGGAGAGCGCCCGCTCGACGGCGGTGATCGTCTCCTCGATGTCCCACTCGGCGTATTCGTCGTCCGCTGCGAGCTCGAGGATCTCGAGCGCGCCTTCGGAGTGGGGGGCGGTCATCTCGCCCGCGCGGCGCTCGTTCACCGCGAGGGAGCTGGAGGTCCGGGACGCGATGTCCCGGCGACTACTCGGAGGGTCGTCCTCGGGATGCGTCGGCGACGCATCCTCCATCGAGAGCGGCGCGCTCGTGTCTGGCTTCAGATTGTAGGCGAAACCGATTCGCGTCATCCGGTCCGGGCCTGCTCGTGTTCCTTCGCTGGAACGATCGCCTCATCGGGCGGCGACTCCGGGCTTCCGTTCGACCAACTCGCGACTGGTGCGCTACCTCACTTCGCGTCAGGCGAAGCAAGCGCGATGCCAATTGGATGGCGCGCAAGATAAAATCTGTGGGAAGGCGATGCAATGATTTTTTCGGCCGGAGAGAAGATTTTTTTTTCTCTCGGATGAGGAATGAGGACGGAGGAGTGAGGAAATTTTTCTGGAGTGGCTCCTCCGATGAGAATTCCTCACTCCTCCTCCGTCCTCACTCCTCATCCGCTCCACTCAAACCTTGTGGAACCTCACCTTCGCCGCCTCGCGCCGATCCTCCGCGTCATAGATCTCGAAGTCCGAGAAGAAGGCGGGCGCCTCCTGCTGGAGGAGACGGATCAGCGCGACGGCGCAGCGGCGAATCTCCAGCTCGGCGCCCTCGCCCGCTCGCAGCTCGAGCATCGTCCGCCACGCGCGGGCATTCCCCGTCGCCAGGATCTTCGTCTCGGTGGCGTTGGGAAGAAGACTCCGCGCCGCCTCGCGGGCCATCTTCCGCCGATGGACCTTGTCCGCCACCCACCCGTATCGCTCCATCAGACGATCGACCGTCTCGACGTACGCGCGCTGCGCCTCGTCGACCTGCCGCTTCCACGCCGACTCGAGTGCTTCGTCGCCGATGATCGCCGGGGGGACGACGAAGTGGGCCTCCGATTCGTCGACATATCGCTGGGACAGCTGCGAGTAGGCGAACCCCGCTCGATGGCGCACGAGCTCGTGGGTGAGCGACCGGCTCACCCCCTCGAGCAGGATCGAGTAGTTCGCATGCTCGAGCACGCTGCCATGGCCCTGCCGCTTGATGTTCTCGAGATAGTCCTGCGTCGAGCGCCGGGCGGGATTTCGCTGGCTCATGTAGCAGAGGCGGCCGGCGAACTCGGCAAGACGCTCGCCGCCGCTCGCCTCGCCGAGCCACTCGACAGGGAGGTGACTTGGCTCAGCGAACTGCGGACGCGAGATGATGGTGAGCTTCGGCGCGAGGAACAGCAAAGGGGTCGAGGGCTCGAGGGGTCACGCGGATCGAGGGCGCGGAGGAAGCTACACTCACACCAGTGACAATCGGAAGCGTGCGTAGCCGCGCGCTCGCTCGATCGCATCGAGCGCATCGCGTGCGCGCGCGGGAAGGGCCTCGGCGGATGGATCGTACTTCACCTCGCCGATCGCGCGCTGACCGTCGAGCGGCACCTTCACTCCCGGATTGAAGACGCCCTCCGGGTCGAACGCGCGCTTCACAGCCGCGAAGAGATCGATCGCCTCACCGCTCCACGTGCGCGGCGAGAGCGGCGTGCGAAGCCGACCGTCGCCATGCTCCCCGGCCAGCGTTCCGCAAAGCGATGCGACCAACGAGGTGACCTCCTCGAGCAAGCCGTTCACCTGTTCCCGCCACTCCGGCACGCGCACGTCGATCAGCGGGTTCACGTGGACGTGAGCATCGCCGGCGTGGCCAAAGATCACACCGCGAATCCCGCGCGACTCGAGCGCCGATCGCACGCCCTCCACGTACGCGGGGAGTCGCTCCGGCGGAACCGCCCCGTCCTCGATGAACTGCATCGATTTGAGGTTCGGATCGAGGCGGGCGAGAATCGGACTTGCCGCGTGGCGGAGGGCCCAGAGCTCTCGTTCGGTCGTTTCATCGAGAGCCATGCGGACGATGCTCGCCCCGGCGGCGGCGCAGGCGTCGGCGATCGATCGCGCGCGGTGACTCACGTCGCCGGGCGCGACCTCCTCGACTTCCACGAGGAGCGCGGCCTCCGTCTCCGCCGGCACCAGCCGGGTGCCGCCGAGCGCCGCCACGTCGAGGAACGTGCGATCGAGCAGCTCCGAGGCACTCGCGCCACCTTCGCGGCTCGCCCGTGCGCCGTCCACCGCCGTCCCCAACGACGGAAACGCGGCGAGCACGCTCGCCGTGGCGCGTGGAATCGCGTCGAGCCGGAGCTCGAGCGCCGTGATGAGACAGAGCGTCCCCTCCGAGCCGAGCACGACGTCCAGCACATCGCCCGACCGAACGAACTCGGCGAGCGCGTAACCCGACGATTCCTTCCGCACGCCTCGCCGCTTCAGCAGAACGGGCGATGCGCTCCTCGCCCGCGGAGCAACGGAGGCGAGGAATCGCTCGATGGAGGCGGGCATCGGCGCCGCCGGCTCGCCGCGTCGCACCACCGCCCGGGAGCCGTCGGAGAAAACGCACTCGGCCGCCGCCACCCAGTTGCGTGTCGCACCGTAGCGAAGCGTGCGGGCTCCGGCCGCGTTCGTGGCCGCCATTCCGCCGAGTGTGCAGAAGGCGCCGCTGGATGGATCGACGGGAAAGCGAAGGCCGTGCGCTCTCGCCGCCGCATCGACGGCACCGCGCAACGCGCCGGGACCCACCCACACACGACGATGGACGACGTCGATGTCGCCGATCGCGTTCAGGCGGCTGAGGTCGACGATGATGCCCTGGCCAACCGCGCCGCCCGCCATTCCACTTCCCGAACCTCGCGCGATCAGCGGCGCGGCGTTCGCGACGGCCCAGGCTACGAGCTGTGACACGTCGTCCGCGTCCGCCGGCACCGCAACCCCGGTCGGAAGCGCCCGCGCGATCCCGGCCCCTTCAGCGTAGACGGATCTCGCGAGGAGGTCGGTTCGGTAGAGTCCGCGGATGGACGGGGCGGCCAATGAGGAGTGAGGAGTGAGGAGTGAGGAAATCTATGAGCTTTGTCCCGACCCGGACCAGCTCGTCGAAATCCTCACTCCTCAGTCCTCATCCCTCATTGTGCGATCGGCCGAAAGAGAGACTCCAGATCCGTCGCCCTCGCGATCGCCATCACCGTGTCCATCACGGCCGTCGCCTTCGTGGAATCGCCGGACCGGTACAGACCCTCGGCGAGGTAGGCTCCGGTGAGGAGATACGCCATCGGCATGTTGGACGAGGCGCGATCGACCCACTTCCCTCGCGAGATCGCGGCGTCATGCGCCCCATACACCGTATCCCACAGCGCGCGGGTGCGCGCGACGTCCATCCATCCCATCGGCGAACGGAGATATCCGTCTTCGGGCTTCACCGGGCGCGGCAGCACCTTGTAGGCGAGGCCATGGGCCACGACGTAGGGCGACAACCCGATCGGACCGGCGATCACGGGGGTCGCGAGATAGAGCGGACGCTCCGGGAAGGAGTCGCGAATGAAGCGGAGGATCATCAACTGATCCCGTGTGAGAAACCCCGGCTCGATTCGCGCGACGAGACTGTCCTTCCGGAAGATCTGAGGCTCACGCACCTGCACGTAGGGCGGGATCTGGTCCGCTTCGGCGATCGTCAACGACAGCGGTGGTCCCGGCTTTCGAGGTGCCATCCCGCGGTAGATCGCCGGTCCCGCGCTTTCATCGTAGTCGTAGAGCGGCCGGCGGAGAATCTGCCGCACGTACCAGTCGGTGTTCAGTAGGGACGTCACCGCCACGGTCACGTCCTGGCGGATGCCCTCGACGTCCTGTGCGTACCAGAGCGGGAAGGTGTCGTTGTCGCCGTTCGTGATGATGACGCCATACGGCTCGACGGAATTCAGGAGATCGCGCGCCCATTCCCGGGTGAAGGTCTCGCCACGGCGAGACGCATCGGCGCGATTGCCGATGAGGGGGACGAAGGCCAGCACCAGCACGGGTGACGCGGCGAGAAGGGCGCGCCGCGCTCGCGTGGTCGCCCCGCCGACGAACGGCGCAATGCCCTCCGCGAGCTCTCGCCAGATCGCGACCAGCCCAATCCCCGCCCACACGCCCCAGGCGGAGAAGCTCCAGAGATAGAAGTAGTCGCGGTCGCGCACCTCCCGTCTCGAGAAATCGTCGACGCCCAGACGCTCTCCCTGCGTCCACCCCAGCTTGAAGTTCATGTAGTAGATCAGCAGCAGCGTCACGGTGAGCATCAGCGGCCCGAAATACCAGAACGTCGTTCGGTCGCGGCGCCAATGCACCCACCCACCATACAGACCGAGGGCGAGGAAGATCACGGCGAGCGCACGCTGCAGTCCGGCACTGTCGCCCTCGACATCGCGAAGCCACTGCCACCGGAAGTATTCCCACCACATTCCGATCTGGGCGGTGATCGGCGCCTGCCGTTCGCTCAGCGGTGGCTTCTGATACTGGTCGCGATTGAAGTTCGGAAGGAATCGGTCGACCGTCTCACCGCTGAACAGACATGACGCCTCGAGCCCGTTCATGCACCCCGTCGGCTCTCCGGTGTTGAGCGGGGGGTGATAGGCCGAGCGAATCGGCTGCGTCGCGAACGGCGTCATCCCGAACAGGAGTGCCGCCAGCGCGACGAGGATCAGCCTCCATCGCACGAGCGTCGTTGGCCGTCGCGTGAGAACCGCCACCGCGACCGCCGGCGCCGCGAGAAAGCCGGCCATGTGGTTCGCGTAGCCGAGGCCGAGCAGGTACGCGATGAGGATGAGGATGCGATCGGCGCGGAACCCGTCGGGCGAGTCCAGCCAGCGCAGCGTGAGCCAGGAGATCACGACGAAGCCCAGCAGGGAGATCGTGTAGACCTTCTCGTTCACGACGGACTGGTTCCAGACCGTGAACGCGGTCGCGCCGATGAGCGTCGCCACGGCGGCACCCACGAGTCGCTGCCACCGCTCCTCGATCCACGTCCTGAGGATGCGCTCCGTGACGAGGAACCACAGTCCGGCCGCCAGCGCACTGGTGATCGCCGCGAGGAGGTTCACGCGCTCGGCGATCGTCGGCGCGATGGGGAGGAGCGTGAAGACGCGGCCGACGAGGATGAAGAGCGGGTTCCCCGGCGGGTGCGGCAGGCTCATGCGGTAGGCGGCGGCGATGTACTCGCTCGTGTCCCACATCGCCGTCGTCGGCGCGAGGGTGAGGACGTAGAGCGCAAGGACGACGATCGAGGCGATCGCGGCGGCGAGATACGGCGGTTTCTCCGCGGATCGGGGAAGAGAGATGGACGTCACAGGCCGAGGTCGTTCACGCGTGGCGGGTCGATCGCGTAGTCATAAAAGCCCCTTCCCGACTTCCGTCCGTACATCCCCGCCAGCACCATGCGCTTGAGGAGCGGCGGCGGCGCATAACGAGTCTCCCGGTACTCGTCGAACATGATCTCGGCGATCTTGTACGTCGTATCGAGGCCGACGAAGTCGAGAAGGGTGAACGGTCCCATGGGATAGCCGGTCCCGAGCTGCATCCCCTTGTCGATGTCCTCCACCGAGGCCACTCCCCGCTCCAGCTGCGTAATGGCGTCGAGCAGGTAGGGGACGAGCAGGAGGTTGACGACGAAGCCGGAGTTGTCCTTCGCCCGGATCGGCTCCTTGCCGAGGCGCCGGGCGAATTCGTAGGCGGCCTCGAAGGTGGCGACGCTGGTGGTGACCGTCCGCACGACCTCGACGAGCTTCATCACCGGCACGGGATTGAAGAAGTGCAGCCCGACCATCCGGTCGGGGCGTGTGGTCGCGGCGGCCATCGCGGCGATGGTGAGGCTCGAGGTGTTCGAGGCGAAGATCGTGTGCTCCGGGCAGAGCGCATCGAGCTCCTTCCAGAGCGCGTTCTTCACCTCCAGGTCCTCGACCACGGCCTCGATGACGATGTCGCAGTCGCGGAGATCGGCCACGGTGGTCGTGAAGGAGAGTCGGCCGAGCGTCTGATCGCGTTGCTCCGCCGTCACTTTCCCGCGCTCGACGACTTTCGCTAGCGATTTCTCGATTCCGGTGCGGGCGCGCTGACAGAGTGGGTCGGAGACCTCGCGCACCCTGGTCGTGAACCCTGACTGCGCGGCCACCTGCGCGATGCCGCTGCCCATGAGCCCGGCGCCGAGGACCCCGACCGTAGAGATGGATGTCATTTATGAGAGCGAATCTCGTGGAACTGCCGATAGCGGAATGCGGAGGTAAAGCTATCGGCGCGCTGTCGGCGGAGCCAGCGCCTCGGGGAGCGCGAATTCTGGCCGCTGCGACTACGGTCGAAGGAGCCCTCGCGTCGCGCGGTCCACCAGCGCCTCGATCGCCGTCCCGATCGGCCGCGGCGTGGGGGGCTGCAGCGCCTCGAGCCGGTCGAGGACCTGCTCGAGCGCGAGCTGCGCGCGGGCCGCGACGCCGCGATGACTGCGGGCCACGCCCCAGCCAGCGACGGCTCCAACCACCGCCGGCGCGATCGCCGCCAGCGGGAAGAACCCGATCGCGAGGAGCGCTCCCCCCGCGACCACGCCCGCGGCGGTCGAGCCTCCCGCACCGATGAGCCGGCTCGTGCGCACGTTCGAGAGGTCCGCCTCGAGCCTCACGAGCGCGCGCTCCGTGTCGACGGGAACCACGGTGGCGCTGACGTCATGAGCCCGCGCGAGCATGTACCGGCGCCCGCCCATGTCCATGCTGCGCCGGACCTGCGTCCAGAATCCGCGATGCTCCTCCCACACGATGCGCTCCGGGAAGCGGCGCTTGATGATCAGGCACTCCTCGCGCTGCATCCACGCATCGAGCGACGTGAGTATCTCCGCGGGCGCACCGGTGACGACGCGCGTCGCCACCACGTGCGCGACGCCCGCGAAACGCGAGACGGCGCCGGTCGCTTCCGGCACCGCGATGCGCGTTCGCTCCTCGGCGAGCGCCTGGCGCATGTGATGTGGGGCGAGCCCCACCTCCTTCGCGATCTCGAGAAGCCGATCCTCGGAGATGTACTCACCCGGATCGAGTTCGCCCGCCTGCAGCTCGGCGGCGCGCGCGAGCACTCGCTCGAGCGCCGACCGATCGAGCCGCGCGGGAAGATCGCGGCCGTCAGCCACCGATCAGATTCCTCCGAGGATCACCGCGAGCTGTCGGTTGATCGCTTCGCGGATCGCTTCGGGGAGAGGGAACGCGCTTGCGAGCGCGGCACCGAGATCACCCGTCGCCGGCGCGGCGGCCACGTTGAGGTAGTAGCGCGCGTAGCCCGGCGCGAGATCGGGGGAGATGCGCTCGAGCAGCAGATGGCCGGCGCGCACCGCGGCGGCGCCGATGAAGGCATCGGTGACGCCGCTGCGCCGGTCGTTCGGGGTCGTGTTGTCGGTCACCGCGCTCGTCGCCATGCCGTACACGGCTTCGTGCGCGAACACGTAGATCGCGTCGGTGGCGGCGTCGCGCGATTCCGGCATCGTGCCGACGATGATGTTGCTGCGCTTCTCGAACGTGAACGAGCGCCCCTCGCCATTGATGGGCAGCGAGAGGATCCAGTCTCCGGCCTGCTGCTGCGTGTTGTTGAGGAACGGCTGAAAGCGGGCGCCGTACGTCGCGGTCCACACCGACTGAATGCGCTCGCGCACCGCGGCCAGATCGGTCTGACGCTGGGTCCACCAGGCTCGATAGAAACGCTCGTTCTCATCGTTGAGCGAGAGCGCGAACAACCGGAGCCAGTCGCGGTCGGCGGCCGTGGAGAATGTCTGCGCGAAGGTCGCGATGATCTCCTGCGCGAGACGGTCGCCCGCGCGGCCGGGATCGCCCTCGGCGCGGAGGAACAGATCGATGGCCTGACGCAGATCCTCCCAGCTCCCAAACCGCATCCCGAGGAACTGCGCGTTGAGTAGCGCGCGGTTGGTGGAGTAGCGGGCGCGCAGCCGATCGCGATTCACGTCGAGCGAGGTCTGCACGTTGCTGCGCGCCTTGTTCTCAGCGATGCGCGCCGCGTAGCCGCGCTTGAACATCGGGACGCGCCCGGTGTCGTCGGAGATGAGCGCGAAGCCGTGCAGCCACAGATCGATGTGCGCCCGCGTGCTCACCGGCCACATCACCCCCGCTTGTCCGGCCACGGCTGGCGCAGGGGTGGGAAGTGGCTCCCCGGGTCCCGACGAGGCGCAGGCGGCGAGGGCGGTGATCGTGAGCGCCTGCAGAGTGCGTGAGTGGAGTTGCGTCATTGCTCGCGTGGTGAGGGCCGTGAACAAAGGGCCAAGGGCCAGGGGCCAGGGGCCACAAGGCGGGTCACGGGTGGGTGGAGCGTGCGGTAACCCCTCACCCTCCACCTGGCCCGTGGCCCTTGGCCCCCGACCCACTTTCCTAGCCGAGTACTTCCACTATGACCGCGATTCCCTGGCCGCCGCCGATGCAGGCCGTCCCCAGTCCGAATCGCTTCCCCTGCGCACGCAGTGCATGCAGAAGGTGCGCCGTGATGCGGGCGCCCGAGGCGGCGAGCGGATGGCTCAGCGCGATGGCCCCGCCATGAACGTTCAGCTTCTCGCGGGGCAGCTTGAGCTCCGCCTCCACGGCGCACGCCTGTGGAGCGAATGCCTCGTTCACCTCGATGAGATCCATGTCGTCGAGCGACATCTTCGCGGCGCGAAGCGCGTTCTTCGTCGCCGGGACTGGGCCGATCCCCATGATTTTCGGATCGACGCCCGCAACACCCCACGCGACGAGCCGGCCCAGCGGCTTCTTCCCCGACCGCTTCGCGTACTCGATGCTCGAGATCACCAGCGCGCCCGCGCCATCGCCGATTCCCGATGCGTTCCCCGCGGTCACCAGGCCGTCGGCGCGGAAGTACGGCTTCAGCTTCGCGAGCGCTTCCATCGTCGTGTCCGGACGCATGTGCTCGTCGCGCGAGAACTGGGTCACCTGGCCCTTCCGGTCCTTCACCGGGACCGACACGACCTCATCGGCGAACACGTTCGAGTCCCATGCCTGCTTCGCGAGAACCTGCGACCGGTGCGCGAACTCATCCACGCACGACCGCTCGAGCTTGTACTGCACGGCCAGATTCTCGGCCGTTTCCGCCATCGAGAGCCCAGCGACCGAATCCTTGAGCGATTCCCACAGGGAATCCTCGAGCGCGGGCGCCTTGCCGAGTGGCGTTCCCCATCGCAGGCCTCGGGCGATGTGCGGCGCCTGCGACATGGACTCGCCCCCGCCAACCAGGCACACCTCCGCTTCGCCGAGCATGATCTCCTGCGCGCCGTTGACGATCGCCTGGAATCCCGATCCGCATAGGCGGTTGACGGTGAGCGCGGGTGTCTCGATGGGGCACCCCGCCTTCAGCGCTACGTGTCGCGCGAAGTAGATCGTGTCGAACGTCGTCTGGAGGACGTTACCGAAAATCGAATGCTGAATCTCGCTCGGCGCGACCTGGGCGCGCTCGAGCGCGACCTTGGCGGCCTCGACGGTGAGATCGACGGCTGTGTAATCCTTGAGCGAGCCGCCAAAGGTGCCGAAGGGCGTGCGCACCGCGGACAGAAAGACGACGTCGCGGTTGGAGGACTGAGTCATGGTGGTGGCTGGAAAGTGATACCAGGAAGATGGGTCCGGCGCATGGGGAGATTCAAGCGCACCGACCAAGAGACCGAAGGGGTCATCGGGATCGACGGGGTCGAGGCGATCCAACTCCGGGCCCCTCGACCCCGTCGATCCCTTTGCTCCCCTCGGCCCCTATGCCGTCCTGATCCACTCCGCTATCCAGTCCCCGACCTCCCGCGTGCCGTAGTCGCCACCGAGGTCGCGCGTCACGCGGTCTTCCACGACCGCGGCACGAATGGCGCGCTCCACCATCAGCGCGGCCTCGGGTGAGCCCACCGTACGGAGCATCATTCCCATCGAGAGAATCGCCGCCATCGGATTCGCGATGTCCTTCTTCGCCATCGGCGGCGCGCTCCCATGCACCGGCTCGAACATCGACACGAAGCCCGGATGCCGGTTCGCGCTCGGCGCGAGTCCGAGCCCGCCGACGATCGCCGACGCGAGGTCCGAGAGAATGTCGCCGAAGAGATTCCCCGTCACGATCACCTGGAACTGCTCCGGATTGCGCACGAGCTCCATGGCCATCGCGTCGATGTAGCGCGTCTCCCGGTGAATGTCGGGAAACTCCTCCTTGCCGATCTCGTCGAAGAGACGACGCCACAGCATGTGGGCGGGGATCGCGTTCGCCTTGTCCGCCATCGTCACGTGCTCGCGCCCATTCTCCCGTGCCCAGTGAAAGGCGTAGCGGATGATGCGCTCCACGCCACGCCGCGTGTTGATCTCCTCGGCGATCGTGATCTCGTCCGGGAGCCCGCGCTTGAACGCGCCGCCAATGCCCGCGTACAAGCCCTCGGTGTTCTCCCGGAAGATCACGAGGTCGATGTCGCTCGTCGTCTTCTCCTTCAGCGGCGTGAGACGCTCGTCGAACAGCCGCGCTGGACGCTCATTCACGTAGAGATCGAGCTGAAACCGCATCCCGAGGAGGATGTCGCGCGCATGCTCGTTGCCCGGGACCCGAGGATCGCCGAGGGCGCCGACCAGGATCGCGTCGAACTCTTCCCCGAGGCGGCGCATCTCGGTCGGCGAGATCGTCTCGCCGGTCGCGAGGTAGTGGTCGGCGCCGTAGGGCAGCATCTCGAGCTCGATCCCGGGACGGTAGATCGGCTCGATGATGTCGAGCACCTTGAGCGCCTCGTTGATGACTTCGGGACCGATCCCATCTCCGGCGATGACGGCGAGCTTCGGCATGGTCGGACGGCTCGAGTAGGACCGCGCGTCAGCGCGGTGGGCTCACGGCTGCGGGAAGGGTGAACGGCGACAGCGTATCGAGTGGCACCGTCGTGGTGTCGAGCACGACCGAGCCAGGGTGTGAGAGACTGAAGACGTAGGCCGCTACATGGTGGAGCTCGGCCTCGGACAGACGACCCTGGAACGACGGCATCCCGATCGGCGATGCCTTGGGAACGGCGACGCCATCGCGAATGGTGCGGAGAATCGCCCGGAACGACCCGTCGCTATGGAGCCACGTCGCATCGCGCAGGTCGGGGCCGAGGCTGGCCATCCCCGTTCCGTACTGTCCATGGCAGGTGAAGCAGGTGCCGCGCCGGTTGAAGATGCTATCCCCAGCAGCACTGTCGGCCACGAGCACCACCCGAACGTCGGGCACATCCGCGAATGCGGACGCGCTGTCCAGCGTATCGCGGGGCACGCCCAGCGAACCCTGCGGCATGACGGAATCTCCGCTCGACGGAGGGGCGAGCGCAGTATCCGCCGGCGTCTCACGCGGCGCATCGCCGCACGCCGTCATCACCATGACGGCCGAAATGGTGGCGAGCGGAATCCTCACGCGGACGCGACTGCGCGTCCGCACGTCGTACAGAACTTCCACCCGAGCTCGAGCTCCGTGCTGCACGCCGGACACCGTTGAACGGCGAGGTTCTGTCCGCAGTGGGGGCAGAACGTGACGCGGCGCCCCTGCGGGAGGTTGCCGCCGCAGTATCGACATCCGCCAGCGGCAACCACGTTCGACGTCGCCGCGCTCCGCCCTCCTCCCATCACGCGATCGCTCGCGGGCGTCGCGGCGTAATACTCGGCCGGCGGCGGCGTCGGTGCGCGCGGCGGTGAGGGAGGCGACGCCATCGCGCTGAACCCAGCACTCGGCTGCGCGGGAGCGCTCGGTGCCGGACGCGGTGGTGGCGGTGACGACGGCGCGGCCGGACGCGGCGATGGCGGAGCGGAGCTCACCGTCCGCACGTCGTCGGGCTTGCTCTCGCCCGAAGACATCTGCTCATAGCGGCGCGCCGCCTCGGCGGACAGTGACACGCGCGCCGCCGCGAATTCGCGGAAGAGCGCCGTGTTGGGATTGGGGCTCGCGAGCTCGCGCTTCACCGCATCCTGCATGCTCGCATCCCCCATGAGATACCCGCGCTCCCCCGCCAGCAGGCGCAACAGCGCCAGCTCATAATCCCCATTCGTCTCGATTCCGAGCTCGCGCCGGTTGTGACGGTAGGGGACGATGTTCTGATAGAGCTCGGACACTTCAAATGGTCGGTTCATGTACTCCGGATACTCGGCGCGAATCCGCTGCACGAGCCGCTGGAGTATGCGGTCGAGGTCATCCATGGCGAATGAGGAGCGAGGAACGAGGAGTGAGGAATGGAGAGCTCGACACCCTTCGCGTTACGCGGCCCTATTGGTGCGCCGCGGCTCCGGTGAGCGCAAGGGGGAGGCCAGGAGCGAGATCGGTGATTGCGGATTGCGGAAAGAAAAGCCCCCCGACGCCCAAACCAGGGCCCCGGGGTGCTAACCGCAATCCCCAATTCGCAATCGACCCTAGTTCCTGCCTCGCTCCGCCGCCTCGACCTTCGCGTCCACGTCATTGCTCAGCTTGGAGCGGTTCGATCCGCCAACGGTGCTCACGACGCGGCGCACCACGTTGTCGCGATGCGACTTCGCGTCCTGGAAACCATAGAAATAGCCGACGACGATGCCGGCGATGAATAGAACCACGAGCCTTTTCATCAGATCCTCGGGCGTCAGTCCCTCCATGTCAGACTCGCCGGGGCTCAGCGGGGTAACGCCCGGTGTGACGCAAAGCGTGTAGGGAGGGGGTCGGGCTCGAGAGAGATCCGTCCGGCGGCCCTCTGGGCCGCGAGCCAAAGGTCGAATTGCGAGGGGATGGCCCCCCGCGAGGTCGACAGCTCGCGTGCCGCCTTCGTCGCAAGCTCATTGGCGTACTCGTTCTGAGGGTGGCCGGCGTGACCGCGCACCCATCGCCATTGCACGGCGTGTCCGTTCACGACCTCGATTGCTTCCTGCCACAATTCCTTGTTCTCGACCGGGCCGGTCTTGCGTCGCCACCCGCGTGCGACCCACCGATGGACCCAGTCGGTCATCCCATCGATCAAATAGCGCGAGTCGCTCGTGAAGACGACGCGGAACGTGTTCCCCTTCTTCGACAGCGCTCGGAACGCCTCGATCGCGCTCCGCAGCGCCATTCGGTTATTCGTCGTCGCGTTCTCCGAGATCCAGTAATCGCGGCGCACGATCCCGTCGCGCCTCGCGATCTCGATCAGCCCACCAGCGCCGCCAGGATTCTCTCCCTCGCGGCCGTTGCCGAGGCAGGACTCGTCGGCGTAGATGGCGACGAGGGGCGAGTCGGTGTCCGGCGAGCGCTTAGCGGGCACCGATCACGTGCAGCGCCTCGAGGTCGTCGAGCGCCAGCTCGATCGGCTCGCCAGTGGTTGGATGCCTGGCGCGAATGATCTCGCGTCCGCCGCGAAGAATCAGCTCCTGCGGCACGACCACGTACTCTGTCCCGCGTCGATAGGCCGCGACGCGCTCGCCAACGCGAACCGCTCGCTCGAGGGCTTCGTATTGCTCGTGGGTGAGCTGCACGTGATCAGGGCTCCGCGTTGCACCAGTGGATGATCAGCGTTTCCAGAACATCCGTCGCCCTCTCGATCTCGGCGACGTCGATCCATTCCTCGGCGGCGTGCGCGAGCGCGATGTTTCCGGGGCCGAAGCAAATTGCCGGAATGCCAGCCGCGTTGAGGAGCGCCGCATCTGTCCATGCACTCATTCCTCCCACGGCCACCTGCTCGCCATGCGTGGTCAGTGCGTCGGCCAGCGCGCGCACGATCGGCGAGCTCGCTGGAACCTCGGAGGGCGCTTGCGCGAGGACAAGGCGGGCGCTCGCGTCGAGTGAGGAGCGACGGTTCCTCGCGCGCACAATCGCCGCGCGCACCTCCGCCAGCGAATCGTCCGGGCTCTCCGTTGGGAGTGTCCGGCGCTCCACCCGGATCACACAGCGATCGGGATAGGTCGACCAGCCGCTGCCGCCTTCGATCGTGGAAACGTGAAGCGACGGCCGCCCGAGTAGCGGATGATTGCGTGTCGGGAGCGTGTCGCGCTCGAGCCGGGAGAGCTCCTCGAGCACCGACGCGCCGTCGAGGATGGCGTCGATGCCGACGTCGTACCGACTGCCGTGCGCCGCGCGGCCGCGTACCTCGATCTCGATCCACGCGAAGCCTTTGTGCGCCGGCATGATGGCGAGGGTGGTGGGCTCTCCGACGATCGCGGCGTCGGCGCGGACGCCGCGGCGGAGCAGCTCTCGCGTCCCCGCGCTCGTGTGCTCCTCGTCGGCGACCGCCGCGATGATCACCTCACCAGTGATGCCTCGCGCGGCTGCGCGCGCGGCGGCCGCGCTCATGGCGGCGAGACCGCCCTTCATGTCGGCAGCCCCACGTCCGTACAGCCTGCCGTCCCGCTCGTCGCCGGCGAAGGGGGCGTGCGTCATCCCCTCGACTCCAACGACATCGAGATGGCCGTTCAGCATGAGCGAGCGACCGGACCTGCCGCCGGCGCGCGCGATGACGTTCGGGCGTCCCGGTGCCGCGTCGTACACGTCGACGGTGAATCCCCACGTCCTGAGCGTTGCCGCGAGCGCCCCGGCCGCAGCGCGCTCTCCCGGGCTCTCGGGCGCGAGCGCCGGATTGCGCGAGTCGATTCGCACGAGCTCTCGCGCCAACGCTACCGGATCGGCTCGTGTCACGCGGGCGCTGCGCGTGCCGCGCCCTCGACACGCACTCCGTCGCGATCCACGCCGAACGGTACCAGCGTGGCCACTCGTGACATCGCCTCGCGGACATCGTGCTCGTGACCGTCGCGCGCGATCGCGAGCACACACCCTCCGCCCGAGGCTCCGAGCGCCTTGCCGCCAATCGCGCCCGCGTCGCGCGCGGCGCCGAGCGCCCGCTCGATCCCCGATGTCGTTATGCGCTCGTGCAGGGCGCACTGATGTGTCCAGTGCTCGGCCACGAGCTCCCCGAGATCATCGAGCGATCCCGCCGCGATCGCGTCGGCCATCGCACGCGCCAGCTCCGCCATGCGCGCGAGCGCTCGTGCCACGCGCGGCACGCGCTCGCGATAGGCATCGAGCACCGCCGTGATCGTCACGCCGGAG
Source organism: Gemmatimonadaceae bacterium (assembly GCA_025931335.1). GTDB lineage: Bacteria > Gemmatimonadota > Gemmatimonadetes > Gemmatimonadales > Gemmatimonadaceae > JAICNG01. Next base: position 17,778 of record JAICNG010000058.1, read on the forward strand.
ATGCGGGACTCGCCGGTGTAGGCGACGATGCATCGCCGTTCGAGTGCGGCGATGAGCGCGTCATCGACGGGAAGGCGGCGAACGCCCACGCGATCGGTAAAGGTGAGGCCGAGCGCGCCGCCGAACGCGGCCGCATAGTGATCCTGCCAACCGCCCGCCACCCCGAGCTCTTCCACCTCCACGGCGCGGCTGCGCCGCACGAGCTCCTCGCGCTCGATGGGTTCATTCCGCCACGAGGCGATCGCCGCTTGCAGGGCGATACCGACGGCCGAGGAGCCACCCAGCCCGGCGCCCGGCGGAATGGCGGTCGTCGATTCGATGGAGACTCGATGGAGCTGCGCCCGTCGCATGGCGGCGCGGGTGAGGTCGTCGGGCGGCGGCGTCGAATCCAGGTTCTCGCGCAACGTCACGACCGCGTGCCGCGTGATCGCGACGTTGCAGACGAAACCGCCCATCTCCTCACCGTACGGCGGAACGTCGGTCCATCCTCCGCCGAAGTCGAGACGCGCCGGCGCCCGCGCGACGATCATGTCCCGCGCGCGGGGGTGTACCATGCGACGAGGAAACGCGGCGGACCGATTCGCATGTGCGGAAGGTGAGGGGGCATCAGGAAGGTACCGCGCGGCGGTGGCGACGCCAATCACCACCGCTTGCGGCGGAGACCATCAGCGCGTTACATGCGTGCCCATGAAATCCGAAGCCGGCCAGTTGGAGATGCTTTCGTGACGACAGCGCTGTTGCCGCTTTCATCAGATACGAGCGCGCGCCTCGCGGGCACACCACTCGTGGTCATGCTCGACGTCGACGGAACGCTGGCGCCGATCGTCCCGTCGTACGACCAGGCGACCGTGCCGCTCGAGACGCAACGCGCGGTTGCCGCGCTGCTGGAGAACCCTGGCGTCTACGTCGCCCTCGTGTCGGGGCGCGGAGCAGCCGTGGCGCGCCGGATGGTGGGGGTGCGCAGCGTCTGGGTGGCCGGGAACCACGGCTTCGAGCTCGAGGGGCCGAGCGGGGAAGACCTGGCCGATCCGAGCGTACACAGCTATCGCGACGTCATCGCCATCGCTGCCCGGCAGCTCCGGTCACGAGTCAGCGGCATTTCCGGCGTCGTCATCGAGGACAAGGGGATCACCATCTCCGTGCATTGGCGACTGGCCGATCCGTCGACCGCGCCGGCGGTCCGCGAGGCCGTCGATCACGTTGCGCAGTCACTCGATCTTCGCGTCACGGAAGGGAAGCGGATCTTCGAGATCCGGCCACCTGCTCGCATCGACAAGGGGACGGCGGTGCTGGCGCTCGCCGAGCGCCTGACGAATGGACGTGATGAGGCGTCGCTCGTGTTTGCCGGAGACGACGTGACGGACGAGGATGCGATCCGCGCCCTTCGCGCCCATTATCCTCGCGCCGTCACCGTCCGCATTCTCGGCGAGGAGAGCGCGGTGACCGATGCCGAGTTCTTCCTGCGCGATACGCATGAGATGCGAGCGTTTCTCGAGGCGCTCGCCCGCGCGAGAGCGTGAACGACGAAGCGCGCCGTGGAAGGCGCGCTTCGTGTCTACCGCTTCTTCTTCGCCTTGGCGGCGCTTTTCTTCGCCGGTGGGGCCTTGGCTCGCGCGGCGCTTCGTGCGGGCGCGGCCTTTTTCGCCGGCCTGGCAGCCGCCTTCGCCGCTGGCCTGGCGGCGGGTTTGGCGACAGGGCGCGGTGCATGGGCCGCCATCGCGTGCTTCTTTCCATCAGCATGCGGGCGAGCCACGTCCGGGCGAGGCGGCTCGGCGCGAATCACGTCGGCGGGGCGCGGCTGCGGTGGGCGCGCCGGCGCGGTGGCGGGGCGCCGCGGACCCTGCGACTCTTCGACTTCGCGAATGAGCTTGTCGGCTTCGTCCTGGGTCATCTGCCCGCGGCGGACCATATACTGAACGAGATCGCGCGCACTCTCGAGCGCGAAGCCGGTGAGCCCTGCGGCCGCACCGATCACGTCCTTCATCGCCGCCGCGATTTTGCTTCCGGCCTCGAGAGAGATTTCCTGCGCGCGAGCGGCCATTTCCGCGACAGTATCGCGCACGTCGGCGCCGCGGTGGCCAGGCCTGCGGGGAGGCGTGACCGTCGCCGTGCCGGCCGGCGTGGCGGCGGCGGTTGTAGCTTCGGCAGCTTTGATGTCGCTGCCTTGGACCTTATCGACCATGTGATGAGCGCTCGCTGCGGGCCCTGGGCCCCCATTGAACGGAGCGATCTGCGGCGGTACCTTCGCGGCCAGTCTGCCCCGTGGACGCAGGTAAGTATATGATTTTTCGTGTCATATGCAAGGTGGGCAGTGCTTGAACGAGGATTGGTGGCCGAGCGGGGTTTTGGGACAGTATCATGATAGTAACACGATATTATTGCGACATTAATGCTTGACGGCACCAGAGTTCTCGATCTTACGCGCGTCTTGGCCGGGCCACTCTGCACCATGATGCTCGGCGACCTCGGAGCCGACGTCATCAAGGTCGAGAAACCGTCTGGCGGAGACGAGACGCGCGGCTGGGGCCCGCCATTCGACGATCGCGGTGAAAGCGCCTACTTCCTGAGCGTCAACCGCAACAAGCTGAGCCTCGCCGCCGACTTCGAGACGCCGCGCGACCGTCAGCTCATCGAGCGGCTCGCCACCGAGGCCGATGTCGTGGTCGAGAACTACCGTTCCGGCACGCTCGAGCGCCGCTCGCTCGGGGCGCAGCGCTTCCGCTCCAGGAACATGGCGCTCATCTGGTGCACGATCACCGGGTTCGGACCGGACAGCGAGCGTCCCGGATACGACTATGTCGTCCAGGCCGAGCGAGGGTGGATGGCGATCACCGGCGAACGGAACGGTCCGCCGATGAAGTCGGGGGTCGCGCTCGCCGACGTCATCGCCGGGAAGGACGCGGCGATCGCGATCCTCGCCGCGCTCGTCGCGCGCGCCGCCACCGGACGGGGACGCGATCTCTCCATCTCGCTCGCCAGGAGCACCGCGGCGGCACTCGTCAACGTCGCGCAGAACGCGCTGATCACCGGCGAGGATGCACCACGGTGGGGAAATGCGCATCCGAATCTCGTCCCGTACGAGCTGTTCGACGCGGCCGATCGCCCGATCGTCATCGCCGTCGGCACGGACGCGCAATGGACCGCGTGCGTGCGCGCGCTCGACCTCGGTTCACTCGCCGCCGATGCCGCACTCGCGACCAACGCCGGGCGTCTCGCGCAGCGACAGCGGGTCGTGACGGAGATCTCCGCGCGGATGCGGGAGCGCACCGCCGCCGAGTGGACGCGGATTCTCGACAGCGCGGGAGTGCCGAACGGGCTCGTGAAGTCCGTTCTCGAGACGCTGCGGGAGGAGCCTTCATCCCCACTCACCGGCGTTGCCCCGAGCGTTCCCGGCTCGGTGCGTCTGCCCCCGCCGAGGTTGGACGAGCACGGGGCTCTCATACGTGAGCTCGGATGGAACGTGTTCATGAGAATGAGGAATGAGGGCTGAGGAGTGAGGAATTCTTTGGCCCGGTGACTTGCTCACTTCTCGTGCCTCATTCCTCATCGGCATCATGCGCTATATAGGGAACAAGACCCGCCTCCTCGGCTTCATCACCGCGGCGATCGACCGCCTCGGGATCGGGAGCGGCACCGCGCACGATGCATTCGCCGGGACGTCCGCGGTGGGGCGGGCGCTCAAAGGGCGGGGATGGCGCGTGGCGTCGAGCGACCTGATGACGTACTCGTACGTTTTCCAGCGCGCGTACGTCGTGGCGCAGCGTGAGCCATCGATCAGGGAACTACGGGCGGGCGATGCGGACCTGCGTGCGGCGCTGCGCTCTTCGCGGTTTCGCGCTCGTGCGGCTGCGCGCGACGACTCGCCGCTCGGGCTCGTGGCGGAGTATCTGGAGAAGTGGCTCGAGCCGCACGCGGGGTTCTTCACGTCGCACTTCGCCGGCGAGCGGATGTATTTCACACGCGAGAACGCGCAGCGCATCGACGCCATCCGGACGACGCTGCACCGTTGGCGCTCCGCGGGGCTCATCGGAGACGACGCGTACTATCTGCTGTTGGCGGCATTGATCGAGGGAGCCGACCGGGTCGCCAACACCGCCGGGGTGTACGCCGCTTACATCAAGAGCTGGCAGCCGAACGCGCTCCGACCACTCCGGCTGGAGCCGATACATCCGATGAAAGGGGCCGCCGGGTCATCGGCCCATTGCGCGGACGCTCTCGAGGTCGCGCGCGGCCTTGGACCGGTGGATCTGTTGTACGTCGATCCCCCGTACAACAGCCGGCAGTATCCCGGGTACTACCACGTGCCCGAGTTGATCGCGCGCGGGTGGAGCGACAAGGTCCCAGCACTTCGCGGGAAGACGGGGTTGCTTCCGGCCGACGGTCAGCGGAGTGCGTGGTGTTCGGCCCGCCGTGTGCGTCAGGCGTTAGGAGAGCTTCTCGAGGCGAGCGGCGCTCGCCACGTCCTCATCAGCTACAATTCCGAGGGCCTGCTCGCGGAGAGCGCTCTGAAAGAGACGGTTCGGGAGGCGTCGGTGGACGGGCGGGTCACCTGCTTCCGGAAGACATACCGAAGATATCGGGCCGACAGCGACCGGGTGGGGAGGCGGTATCGGGCGGACGGGCTTCGGGAGTTGCTCGTTTATGCCCGGTTACGCAGTTAGTGATAGTTTTGTTACGCGGCGTGATACCGGTCGTCTGTAGGGCATGGCAGCCACCACTGCACTCCGAGCACCCGGGGCAAAAGCACTACCCGGGCAGCAGGAGAGGGATTACACTAGCGACGTGAAGAGCACAGCGGCGACGCCGGTTTCCCCCGTCGATCAGCTTCAGGCGGATCAGGAAGTCATTGCGCGCGTGCTGGCCGGCGATCGGGATGCATTCTCCCTCCTGATCGGACGCTA
>JAICNG010000015.1 GCA_025931335.1 Gemmatimonadaceae bacterium
GAGGCGGCCGGTTCGGCTGCCTACGACCTGCCGCTCGCCACGGTGCGAGAGGCATACGTGCCGGGCGCCACGGTCGGCGGAGCGTATCTCGCGCTGATGCGTGCCGTGCTCGCGTCACTCGGCGTTCCGGTGCTCGATGCATCGCATGCCGCGGTGCAGCGTGCGTCGCGACCGCTGCTCATCGCGGCGCTCCGCGATGCCTCCCGCCTCGATGGCGCGCTCGCGGAGCGCGAAGCGGCGATTCGCGCGGCGGGACACGAGCCGCAGGTGAGTCACGTGCCCGGTCTCTCGGTCGTGTTCGAGTACACGAACGGCACCAAGCGTCGAGTGCCGGTGAGCGGCGCGTCCCAGGTTGCTCGCGCGCGAGATGCGGTGCTCGGCCCGAACGTGTTGCTGCGGCCGGTCGTCGAGCGCGCCCTCATGCCGACGGTCGCCTACGCCGCAGGACCTGGCGAGCTGGCGTACTTCGCGCAAGCCGGAACGCTGGCGCCCCTCCTCGGCACACCGCATCCGCTCGCGGTCCCGCGATGGTCGGGTGTGATCGTGGAGCCGTACGTGGATCGCATTCTCGAGCGGTATGGTCTCTCGCTCGACGAGCTGCGCGATCGCGATGCGCTGTCGAAGCGCCTCGTGAAGCAGCGTATGCCGAGTGGTGTGACGAGCACACTCGCGGCAATGCGCGAAATGACCCATCGCGGAGTCGAAGCGCTCCGGGCGGCGCTGGCGGCCGACGAGTCGCCCCTCGTGGACCGGCGCGTGATCGACGGCGCCGAGGGACAGCTGATGCACCGCATGGATCGCCTTGAGCGACGGATTCTGGCGGCGGCGAAGCGGCGTGAGACGGCGATCACCGGACACGTTGACGCTGCGCACGCAGCGGTGTTCCCGTTGGGCAAGCCTCAGGAGCGCGTGCTGAACTTTCTTCCGATGCTCGCCCGCGAGGGGCCGGCGCTCCTGGACGCCATGCGGCGCGAGGCTCGCGGGCACGCGGCATCACTGGTACAGGCATCGAGCGCCCTCGCCCCCGATCCGCGGGCCGCGCCGATCGCCACGTGACCGAAGCAGCAGCCCCGCTACCGCCCGCACGCCCGTCCGGGGGGCGATTCGCGGCATTCGTCGCGGCCGGCATTCTCCTCAGCCGCATCTTCGGGCTCGTCAGGCAGCGGGTGCTCGCCCACTACCTCGGCCTGTCGAGCTCGGCCGATGCGTTCAGCGCCGGGTTCCGCATCCCGAACCTGTTGCAGAATCTGTTCGGCGAGGGCGTCCTCTCGGCGTCGTTCATCCCCGTCTACTCGCGCTTGCTCGCGCGGGGAGAGCCCGCCGAAGCACGGCGCGTCGCGAGCGCCGTGTTCGCGGCCTTGTCGCTGATCGTCGCCGTCGTCGTCCTCGCCGGGGTGCTCGCGACGCCGTTGCTCATCGATCTGATCGCGGCGGGATTCGAGGGGGAGAAGCGGCTGCTCACCATCCGCATCGTGCGGGTGCTCTTTCCCGGGATGGGGCTGTTGGCGCTATCGGCCTGGTGCCTCGGGATTCTCAACAGCCATCGCCGGTTCTTCCTGCCGTACGTGGCGCCGGTCCTCTGGAACATCGCGATCATCGTCTCGCTCGTTGCGTTCGCGGGGCGGGTCGCGAACACCGAGTTGGCGGTGGTCGCCGCATGGGGCTCGGTTGCCGGCAGCGCGCTGCAGCTCCTGATCCAGCTGCCGGTTGCGCTGAAGCTGGTCGGCGGCTTGCGACCGACGCTCGAGGCGGGGGTGCATGTCCGCACCGTCGGCCGCAACTTCGCTCCCGCGTTTCTCGGGCGCGGCGTCGTTCAGATCGGTGCGTACGTCGACACGCTCATCGCGAGTCTACTGCCGACGGGGGCCGTCGCCGCGCTGATGAACGCCCAGATGCTGTACACGCTCCCCGTCAGTCTGTTCGGCATGTCAGTCTCGGCGGCGGAGCTTCCCGAGATGGCGAGCGATGCCGCGCGGGACGAGGCGGTCGGCGCGCGCCTGGGCGGGCGGCTTCACACAGGCCTGCGTCGCATCGCGTTCTTCGTGGTGCCCTCGGCGGCCGCATTCCTCGCGCTCGGCGATGTCGTCGCGGCGGCGCTGTTCGAGACGGGAGCGTTCTCGCGTGGCGACTCCATCTATGTGTGGGCGCTGTTGGCCGGGTCCGCCGTCGGGTTGCTCGCGTCGACGATGGGACGCCTCTACTCCTCCGCCTTCTACGCGCTGCACGACACGCGCACGCCCCTTCGATTCGCGGCCGCGCGCGTGGCGATCGGCATTGCTCTCGGCGCACTGCTCGCACTGTACGGCCCCGACGTGGTCGGTATCGCTCCTCGGTGGGGGGCGGCCGGTATTACGGTGGCGTCGGGAATCGGCGCGTGGGTGGAGTTCACCCTTCTTCGCTCGGCGCTGCGCTCGCGGCTCGGCATCGAGCAGCGACTGGGCGGGTTCATCGCGACGCTGTGGGGGTGCGCGGCGCTCGCTGCGCTTGCCGCGTGGGGCGTGAAGATCCTCCTCGGCACGGCGCACCCATGGGTCATGGCGGCGCTCGTGCTCGGCACGTTTGGCGTGGTCTATCTCGGGGCGACGATCGGCGCCGGGATCGACGAGGCGCGCGCACTCGTCGCACGGGTGACACGCGCGACGTGATAGCGGGGCCCGTGCGTTATATTTCGTCGAGGCGTCCGGCCCTGTCGTGACGCGGACCGAGCCCGCCATCGCATGAGCAGCCACGACCTGATCGCCCGCAAGACCGCCCACCTCCCGGACTCTCCCGGCGTCTACCTCTGGAAGGACGCCGAGGGCACCGTGTTGTACATCGGCAAGGCGAAACGGCTCCGCTCGCGCGTGCGCTCCTACCTGGGCGTTGATGCGGGCGACAGTCTCAAGACCGCCGCGCTCGTGAGGCAGATGGCGGATGTCGACACGATCGTCGTCCCGAGCGAAGCGCACGCGCTGATTCTCGAGGCGAACCTCATCAAGGAGTACAAGCCCCGCTTCAACATCACGCTGCGGGACGACAAGTCGTACCCGTACATCAAGGTGACGGCCCAGGAGCCCTTTCCGCGCGTGTTCGTGACCCGTCACGTCGTCAACGACGGGGCGCGCTATTTCGGCCCGTACACCGACGTCGGCGCCATGCGTCGAGCGCTGAACGTGGTGAAGCGAATCTTTACCGTCCGCTCCTGCAACTACGACATGCCGGCCGAAATGCCGGAGCGGCCCTGTCTCGACTTCTTCATCAAGCGATGCAAGGCGCCGTGCGTGCACCTCCAGACGCAGGAGGACTACGCAAGCATGATCGATGAGGTCGTCCTCTTTCTCGAGGGCCGGTCGGATGAGGTGACGCGTCGCGTGCGTGAGCGCATGGACGATGCGTCGGCACGACTCGACTTCGAGCGGGCCGCCGAGCTGCGCGATGTGCTCGTGCATCTCGAGAACATGGAAGAGCCCAAGATCGTCCTGCGTGTGGAAGGCGGCGATCGCGACGTCATCGGCTTCGCGCGGGACGGGGAGGATGCGTGCGTCGCCATCCTGCGCATTCGAGACGGGAAGCTGCTCGCGCGCGACCACACCTTCGTCGAGCGCATCGAAGGGGAGCCCGATGCGGCCGTGCTCACCGCGTACCTCGCCGGCAGCTATCTCCCGACGCGCGACCGCGCGCCGGAGCTGCTGCTGCCGTTCGACGTCGAGGATCGGGAGCCGCTCGAGGAATCGCTCGGAGGCACCGCGATTCACGTTCCTCAGCGTGGTCCGCGCCGCGAGCTCGTCGGGCTCGCCGAGCAGAATGCTCGGCACCTGCTGGAGGAGCTGAAGCTCACGTCGCTCGAGACGGAGGAGCGCGCATCGAGTCCTGTCTACGAGCTCGGGCGGGAGCTCGGGCTCGAGCGGCTGCCGCGGGCGCTCGTCTGCTTCGACATTTCTACCACGCAGGGCACCGATACGGTCGGCTCGATGGTCTGGTTCGACAACGCGCGTCCGCGGCGCGCGGAGTACCGCAAGTTCAAGGTGAAAACGGTGGAGGGCACCGACGACTTCGCATCGATGCGGGAAGTGGTGACGCGGTACTTTCAGCGGCGGCTCGAAGAGCGGAAGCCCATGCCGGATCTCGTCGTGATCGACGGCGGCAAGGGACAGCTCGCGGCCGCGCGGGCCGCACTCGACGAGCTCGGTCTCCATGTGATGCCGGCGATCAGCCTCGCCAAGCGCGATGAGGAAGTGTTCCTCGTGGGGAAGAGCGAGCCGCTGCGCCTCGCGCGGCGCTCGCCCGCGTTGCGTCTGCTCCAGCAGGCGCGCGATGAAGCGCATCGCTTCGCCGTGACGTACAATCGCAAGCGCCGGGCGATGCGCACCGTCACCTCGGAGCTTCTCCGGATTCCGGGCGTTGGCCCCTCCAAGCGGAGCACCCTGCTGCGCGCCTTTGGCAGTGTCCAGGGGGTGCGCGACGCCAGCCTCGAGCAGATCGCAGCGCTTCCCGGGTTCTCGCCGAAGGCGGCGCAGAAGATCCTCGATGCGCTCCAGGGTGCGTCGCCGTTCGCGGATGCCCCGGAGGAGCCGGGCGCTGGCCCGACGCCCGTCGAGGGGGTGGCCGACACCTCCGATCCTGCCGCGTGACGCACTGGTCTCTCGCGTGCTCGTCCTGTGAGGCCACCGCCTCCGGAGACGCTCTGGCGCAGGTGTGTCCGCGGTGCGGGCAGCCGTTCCTCGTGCAATACGCGAGGTTACCGCGGGAGCGAGATACGCTTCCGCCTCGGTGGGACATGTGGCGCTACGCCGCCTGGATGCCTCTCCTGCCTGACGAGGCTCCCGTCACCCTCGGCGAAGGCGCGACTCCGTTGCTACGCGCGGACGCGCTGGCCCGTGCGATCGGCGTACGAACCGTCTGGATCAAGGAAGAGGGTCTCAATCCCACGGGCTCCTTCAAGGCGCGCGGGATGAGCGCAGCGGTCACGCGCGCGCGGGCGCTGAACGTCCCCGGCATGGTCGTTCCAACGGCGGGCAACGCCGGTGCCGCGCTCGCGGCTTACGGAGCGGCGGCGGGGATCCCCGTGCGCGTCTACGCGCCCACAGAGACACCGCCCGCGATCCTCACGACGATTCGCGTATTCGGCGCCGAGCTGATCACGGTGAGCGGTCACATTGGTGATGCGGGGAGGGCCGCCCGCGAATTCGCCGCGCAACAGCGCTGGTTCGACGTGTCGACGCTGCGCGAGCCATATCGCATCGAGGGAAAGACGACCATGGGGCTCGAGATCGCCGAGCAGCTCGGCTGGCGACTTCCCGGTGCGATCATCTATCCCACGGGCGGGGGGACGGGCCTCATTGGGATGTGGAAGGCCTTCCACGAGCTCCTGGCCGCGGGCTGGATCGACTCGGAGACGACCCTTCCTCGAATGATCTCGGCGCAAGCGGCCGGTTGCGCGCCGATCGTGCGTGCCTTCCACGCCGGTGAGGAGCGGGCGACGCCGTGGAGCGATCCGAAGACGCACGCCAGCGGATTGCGCGTACCGGCTGCGCTCGGAGACCGGCTCATCCTCAGGGCCCTCCGTGAGAGTCATGGTGATGCCGAGGCCGCCGAGGAGGATGAGATTCGCGCGGGTGCCGTCGACATCACGCGCCATACTGGCGTCGATGCGAGCCCGGAAGGGGGCTGCGCCCTGGCTGTCTGCCGCCGGCTCGTGGCCAGCGGCCGCCTGAGCCGGGACGCGGAGATCGTGCTCTTCAACACGGGGGCTGGCGCGTCGTACCGAACCTGACGGGCCGCGTGCGAGCGACTATCTTTGGGGGCCATGACAATCGCCATCCTCGAGCCCTTCAGTGGCATTGCCGGCGACATGACGCTCGGGGCCCTCGTGGACGTCGGGCTCGACCAGGAATGGCTTCGTGCGCTGCCCGCGCGCCTGGGGCTGGACGGGGTCGGCGTACGCATCGAGCGGGTACGTCGCGCAGGTATCGACTGCGCGAAGGTCGACTTCGACATCCCGACGCAGCCGCATGGTCGGCATCTCCGGCAGATTCGCGACATCGTGCAACGGAGCGACGCGCCCGACGATGTGAAGCGGCTCGCCGATGAGGCGTTCACCGCGATCGCGACCGTGGAGGCGAGCATCCACGGAGTGTCCATCGACGCCGTGCACCTGCACGAGGTGGGAGCCGTCGACGCAATCCTCGACGTGGTGGGCTCGATCTGGGGCTTCCAGCAGTTGGGTGTCAGTGAGATCTTCTGCACCGCGATCTCGACCGGGGACGGGTCTGTGCGCGCGGCGCACGGGGTGCTTCCGGTGCCGGCGCCGGCGACGTTACGTCTGCTCGAGGGCCTCCGCGTTCGTGGAGGCCCTGAAGGTTCCGGAGAGCTGGTGACGCCAACGGGCGCGGCCCTCGTGCGTGTGCTCGCGCGCGGTGCGCCCCCCGCGTCGTACGTGGTGCGCCGCAGCGGTTACGGGGCGGGCACGAGGGATTTTCCGGATCGGCCGAATGCCTTGCGAGTGATTCTGGCCGACCTCGCACCAGCGTCGGGAGAGCGCGTGGAGGACCTGGTGCTCCTCGCGGCGGACGTGGACGACATGGAGCCAGAGTATCTGGCTGGCGCGGCGGAAACGTTGCGTGCGGCGGGAGCGCTCGACGTGGTGCTCTTTCCGTCCGTGATGAAGAAGGGCCGTCCGGGGGCACGCATCGAGGTGCTCGCGCGACCGGGCGATGCCGACGCCCTCGAGCGCACCCTGTTCGGCGAGACGACGACCATCGGGGTGCGTCGCGCGAGCGTGCAGCGGCGCGCGCTCTCGCGCGAGATGCGCTCGGTGGACGTGCGCGGGCACGCGGTCCGAATGAAGATCGTCGCTTTGCCTGACGGCGCGCGCCGCGTGAAGCCGGAGTACGACGACGTCGCTCGACTGGCGGAAGTGACCGGGATCACGTTGCGCGAGGCGGTGTCGGCGGCGCGCGAGGCAGCGGAACGGGTGGCGGCGGACAGGGTATTCCACGGTGCGGGCGCCTCCTAGCGCCCGCGTTTGGCGTTCATCAATCAGGAGATCGAGATGATCGTGAGGCTCACAGCGGCATCGCTTATCGCAGTCGCTACGGTCGCGCTCGTCGGCGGACCGGCGAATGCGCAGCAGGCTGCATCGGAGTGCAAGGTGGAGACGGACAAGCCGGGTCAGCTCAAGACGGCGAAGAATGCGTTGGCGCGGGCGATCGCCGGCATTGGCGACCCCGGAAAGGCAGCCGCAGATGCCGTCAAGGAGCTCGACAAGAACGGCGCGAAGATTCGCGGGCAGAACGAAGCCGGGTACAACATGATCCTCGGACAGGTGTACGCCTGGTACCTTGCTCGGCCTGGTCAGGAGCACGTGGTGACGCGCGCCTCCCTCGGGCACACGGTGCAGCCCGAGGCGACCATCGATCTGCTCACCGCCGCGGACTCGGCGTTCGACGCCGTCGAGCGCGCGGTGCCCGGGTGCGCCGCCGAGACGAACGACTATCGGCGGCCCGCGTGGGCGCCGCTCGTCAACGCCGCCGCCGAGCTCATCAACAACGACCAGCTCGACACCGCCGAGAAGCTGATCAAGCGCGCCGACGTGATCTATCAGGGCTCGCCGCACACGTCCTACTTCACGGCGATCATGGCGCAGAAGCGGAACGATCTCCCGGGAGCGATCGCGGCCAACAAGCGGACGATCGAGATCATCACGCCCGAGCAGGCCGCGAAGGACGAAGGTACGAACCAGATCCGCAACCAGGTGATGTACAACTACGCGGTGCTGCTCGCCGCGCAGGCCGACGGGCAGTCCGGGGATCCGCAGAAGGCGACGGCGCGCGAAGCGGTGGCGGCCTACAAGGCATTCCTCGATGCGTATCCCAACGACGAGCAACGGACGAGCGCGCAGGCGGGAATGGGTCGCATGCTCGCGGCGCTGGGCGACACCGCTGCGGTGGCAACCGTGTTCGCCGAGATGCTGGCCGATCCGTCGAAGTACACCGACTCGCAGCTGCTCGAGGGCGGCACGAACGCCTTCAATGCGAGCCGGTTCCCGGACGCCGCCAGGCTCTTCGAGGCGGTGCTCGCGCGGAACCCGTACTATCGCGACGCCCTGTTCAATCTCGCGAACACGTACTGGTCGCAGAACCAGTGGGACAAGATGATGCCCATCGCCCGGCGCCTGGCGCAGGTGGACCCGCACAACCAGGACGCCTGGCAGCTGCTCGCAATCGCCTACAAGGGCCGCGGTGACGTGGCCAAGGCGGCCAAGAACCTCGCGCTCGAGCGGGCGATGTACGACACCGCCGTGAAGCACGTCGAGCACAAGAACGCGCTGACCTCCCGCGTGGCGTTCACCCTGTTCGCCCACGACGGCCCGAAGCACACGCTGCGAGGGACCGTCGAGAACGCGTCGGCGAAGCCGGCAACGTATACGGTGTGGTTCGAGTTCCTCGACAAGGACGGGAAGCCCGTGGCGGCGCAGGACGTCACCGTCGGCCCGGTGGAGCCCAAGAAGACAGCTCCGTTCACGGTCGAGGTGAATCAGGCGGGAATCGTGGCCTTCAGATACGCCCCATTCTGACCTTGAGGGGCGGTGCGCTAACAGCGCATCGCGGCTTGCTTTCGACGCTGTGATCTCCTAAGTTCCTTTACCTGTTGTGCCGGTCCATCTGCCGGGGAAGGCCACGCTCGCGCCGGCCTTCCCCGGTTTCGCTCGTAGGAGATCAATGGTTCGCGTCAGTCGCATTCACCCAGGGAGTATCGCCGAAGAGATCGGTCTGCAGCCCGGCACCGAGCTGCTCACCATCAACGGCCGCGATCTCAACGACTTCCTGGATTGGGAGTTCCTCGGCGCGGATGAGGAGCTCGTCATCGATGCGCGGCTCCCGAACGGCGATCCCGTCATCTTCGAGATCGAGCGCACCGAGGGCGCGCCGATGGGCGTCGAGCTCGAGCCCCCGAGTGTGCGCCGGTGCGCGAACCGCTGCGAGTTCTGCTTCGTCGAGGGGCTCCCCGAGGGGCTGCGCCGCAACCTCTACATCCGCGACGACGACTACCGCCTCTCCTTCGCCTACGGGAACTTCGCGACGCTCTCCAATCTCCGCGAGCGGGACGTCGCGCGTATCCTCGAGTATCGGCTGTCGCCGCTGTACGTCTCGGTCCACGCGACCAATTGGGACGCCCGCCGGCGCCTGCTCAACAATCCGCGCGTGCCCGACATTCTTGCCCAGCTGCACACGCTCGTCGCGGGGGGGATTCAGTTTCATGCGCAGATGGTCGTCGTTCCGGGGCTCAACGACGGGGACGTGCTCGAGGAGTCGCTGACCGATCTCTGGGGGTTCGGCGACGCGTGCCTGTCCGCCGCGATCGTCCCGGTGGGACTCACCCAGTTCTCACACCTCTACACCGGGCGAACGATGGACGCGGCGACCGCATCGGTCCTCGTCGACACCGCCGAACGGTGGGGCGAGCGCGCGATGCGCGAGCGGGGGACCGCGTGGGTATTTGGATCGGATGAGCTGTACATCCTCGCGAAACGTCCGCTCCCCGCGCCCGCGCACTATGGGGAGTTCGCTCAGATCGAGAACGGTGTGGGAGCCGTCACGCGATTGATCCAGACGGTGCACGAGGGCGCTGCGACGCTGCCGCGTCTCGACGGCAAGCGGATCGGTGTGGTGACGGGAACCTCGCTCGGAGGCACGTACATGCCTGCGCTCCTGGATCGCCTTCGTGCGGCGACCGGCGCGCAATTCGAGCTCCTCATCGCCGAGAACTCGCTCTTTGGTCCGACGACCACCGTCGCCGGTCTGCTTCCGGGGGCGGACATCCGGCGCGTACTCCAGGGACGGGTAGACCTCGACATCGCGCTCATCCCGGCGGAAAGCATCAACGAGGACGGGCTCTTTCTCGACGACGCGCCGCTGGCGAGCGTTCGCGCCGATCTTCCGATGCCCGTGTTCCCCTCGTACGACTTTCTCGACGTGTTACAGGATGTCGGAGACGGCGCGCGCTCACTCGCCGCGGCTGTGGACGCGCCGTGAACATTCCCGTCGTCGTCGTCGTCGGGCGCCCGAACGTGGGCAAGTCGGCGCTATTCAATCGGCTCGTCGGCGAGAATGCGGCGATCGTCAGCGAAGAGGCCGGAACCACGCGAGATCGTCACTTCGGGCGCGCGGACTGGAATGGCCGCTCGTTCTGGCTCGTCGACACTGGAGGCCTCACCGACGACCCCTCGGTGCCGATGGACGTCGAGATCCGGCGCCAGGTGCTGCAGGGAGTCGCCGAGGCGGATCTCGTTATGCTCGTCGTCGATGCGAAGATGGGGCTGCATCCGCACGACGCGCGTGTGGTCGAGATCCTCCGCGATGCACGGAAGCCCTGGCTGCTGGTCGCGAACAAGGTGGACGACCCCCGCTCGACCGACTTCTACGAGTTCTACGCGCTCGGCGCCGGCGATCCCGTGCCGGTATCGGCGGTCAACGGCAAAGGATCGGGCGACCTGCTCGATCGGCTCGTCGAGCAGTTTCCACCAGCCGTGGCCGAGGAGACCGACGCGTTGCGCGTCGCCGTGATTGGCCGACCGAACGTGGGGAAGTCATCGTTCGTCAACCGGCTGCTCGGCGAGGACCGGCTCGTGGTATCCGAGGTGGCGGGCACCACACGGGACGCGATCGACAGCCCGATGGTCTATCACGGGCGCGAGCTCATCTTCATCGACACGGCGGGACTGCGGCGTCAGTCGAAGATCGATGACGGCATCGAGTTCTATTCCTCGCTCCGAACCCGGCGGGCGATCGAGCGCGCGGACATCTGCGTGCTCCTGATCGACGCCATCGAGGGATTGCATAACCAGGATCTCAAGATCGCCACCCTCGCGTGGGAAGCCGGGCGTGGTCTGGTGATCGTCGTCAACAAGTGGGATCTGAAGGAAAAGGGCGACAAGACCGCCGCGAACTTCCAGAAGGAAGGGATCGAGAAAGCGCCCTACCTGCGGTTCGTCCCGTTCCTGTTCACATCGGCGACGACCGGGCAACGAGTGCAGAAGGTGCTCGATCTGATCATGCAAGTGGAGCAGGAGCGCAAGAAGCGCATCTCCACCTCCGAGGTGAACGAGCGACTGGAGCAGCTGGTCGCGCGACGCCAGCCGCCGCAGGCCGCCGGGCGGGAGGTGAAGCTCCTGTACGCGACGCAGGTGGAAGTGGGGCCTCCGACGTTCGCGGTGTTCGGGAATCACCCCGAGCTCGTCGAGGAGCATTACGTACGCTATCTGCATAACGGCTTTCGCGAAGCCTGGGGGTTCACCGGAACGCCGCTCCGCATTCTCCTCCGCAGAAAGGCGGCATGATTCATCCCGCGATCCTCGTCGCCCTCTCGTACCTGATCGGATCCATCCCGGCGGCCTATCTCGCGGGCAAGCTCACACGCGGTATCGATCTTCGCGAGCATGGATCGGGCAACCTCGGTGCGACGAACGTCTATCGCGTGCTCGGACCGCGAATGGCGATCGTTGTGCTTCTCGTGGACGCGCTGAAGGGCGCGATCCCGGTTCTGGTTCTGCCGGGCATCACCGCCGCCAGCCGCCCCGGGCTCTGGGCGATCGCCTACGCGGTCGCGGCGATCGCCGGACACGTGCGGTCGATCTTCCTCCTGTTTCGTGGGGGAGGGAAGGGCGTCGCGACCGCCGCCGGGGCGTTCATGTCGCTGGCCCCGATGCCCTCGCTGATCGCGCTCGGCGTGTTCGTCGTGGTGCTGTTCGTCTGGGGCTACGTCTCGCTCGCGTCACTGAGTGCGGCGACCGTACTTCCGCTGATCATCGGCTGGAGAGAAGGCGTCGGCTCGCCGCTGTTCGCGGTGAGCGCCGTCGTTGCCGCGTTCGTCTTCTGGACTCACCGCGGAAACATCGGCCGGCTTCGGCGAGGCGAAGAGCCGCGGTTCGGGAGGAAGAGCGACGCGTGATGCGTGCCGCCGTCGTCGGCGCCGGCGCGTGGGGGACCGCGCTCGCGGATCTGCTCGCGCGGAACGGCCTCGACGTCACGCTGTGGGCCTACGAGCCTGACGTCGTGGCCTCGATCAATGCCAGACACGAGAACACTCGGTTTCTCGCGCAGGCGCCGTTGGATGAGTCGCTGCGCGCGACGGGCGACCTCGCCGAGGCGGTGCGCAACGCGCCGCTCGTCGTGTTCGTCACCCCCTCCCACGTCTTGCGAGGTATCGCGCGCAGTGCCGCCGCACACGCGGATGAGAACGCCACGCTGGTGGTGGCCAGCAAGGGCATCGAGCGGGAGTCGCTGGCGCTCATGACCGACGTCGTGTCGAGCGAGATTTCGGGACGCGCCGTCGTTGGGCTATCCGGGCCGAGCTTCGCGCGCGAGGTCGTTCAGCGCCAGCCGACGGCGGTGGTTGCCGCGTCCCGGCAGGTCGACGCATCGGTGCGGGTGCAACAGGCGCTCAGCTCCGACGCCTTTCGAGTCTACACGCACCACGACGTGATCGGTGTGGAGCTGGGCGGCTCGCTGAAGAACGTGATGGCGATCGCCACCGGGATGGCCGAGGGGCTCGGACTGGGCTACAATCCGAGAGCCGCGCTCATCACCCGCGGGCTTGCCGAGATCACGCGGTTAGGCGTCGCGCTGGGCGCCGATCCGCTCACGTTCGCGGGGCTGGCCGGCATCGGCGACCTCGTGCTCACGTGCACGGGAGCGTTGAGCCGTAATCGACAGCTCGGTCTCGAGATCGGTCAGGGCAGACGCCTCGACGAGTCGCTTGCATCGCGCGAGACGGTTGCCGAAGGAGTGTACACTACTCAGAGCGCGCACGCGCTCGCGTCGCGGGAGGAGATCGAAATGCCCATTGTCGCCGCGGTGTATCGCATACTCTTCGAGGGCGCCGATCCTCGTCGAGCGATCGGCGAGCTGATGACGCGCGAGCTCCGCGCGGAGCCCGAGTGATGTCGCCGCGAGCCCCCACGCAGGATCCGGTGCAGGAGTTCTATTCGATCGGTGAGGTGTGCGAGCTCACCGATCTCAAGCCGCATGTCCTGCGGTATTGGGAAAGCCAGTTCAAGTTCCTGAGCCCGGCGAAGAACCGTTCGGGAAACCGCGTGTACCAGCGCCGGGAGGTCGAGCTGATCCAGCTGGTGAAGCACCTGCTCTATACGGAGAAGTACACGATCGAGGGAGCGCGGCAGAAAGTCGACGAGCACCGCCGCAAGGGAGAGATTCGCGGCGTGGCACGCAGCGCGCTCGAGCTGCAGACCATCGCCGCGGTCGAGCGTGAGCTGCGCGAGATCCTCGACGTCCTCGAAGGGAGCGAGCGGGGCACGTGACCGATCACGTCGCATGCATCATCCCCGCGTATCGCGCCGCCGTCTCTCTGCCGCGCGTGGTCGCGGGTCTTCGCGCCGCTCTGCCGACGGCCCGTGTCATCGTCGTCGATGACGGGTCACCTGACGAGACCGGTTCCGTCGCCGTCCAGCTCGCGGACTGGACGATTCGCCTCGGCGGGAATCGCGGAAAGGGCGCGGCGCTGCGGGCCGGCTTCGAGGAGGTCGTGCGGTCGGGAAGTGAGATCGCCGTCACGATCGACGCCGACGGCCAACATGACCCGACGTACGCACCGGCCCTCATCGACGCGCTCGAGGAGTGTGATCTCGTGATCGGCGAGCGCGTTCGCCCCGGATCGTCGATGCCGCTGCGACGGCGGGTGACCAACGCGATGGCCAGCGCCGCCATCGCGCGCGTCGCCGGCGTGCGGTTGCGAGACACCCAATCGGGGTTTCGCGCGATCCGGCGCGCGGTGCTGGAGCGGGTGCGGGCGAGCGGGGACCGCTATGAATTCGAGACCGACTTTCTCATTCGAGCCGCCCAGTCCGGATTTCGAGTGGGCAACGCGACCGTCCCCACGGTGTACGGCGCGGTCAGTCACTTTCGCGGCGTGAGCGATTCCGCGCGCATCGTGAAGACGATCTGGGGCCACCGGCGCGCCACCGCCGTCGCGAGCGCGCGCTGATGCGTCTCCTCTGTACCAACGACGATGGGATTCTCGCGCACGGGCTCGAGTGCCTGGTGCGAGCGGCCGAGCCACTGGGCGAGGTCACCGTCGTCGCGCCCGATCGCGAGCAGAGCGCAACCAGCCACTCGCTGACCCTTCATCACCCCGTTCGGCCCATCCTCCGCGGCGAGCGCCGCTGGCAGGTGGACGGCACCCCAACCGATTGCGTGATGCTCGCGGTCGAGGCGCTCATGGACGGGCGCCCCGACTTCGTCCTCAGCGGCATCAATCACGGGCAGAACATGGGCGAGGATGTGCTCTACTCGGGCACCGTCGCCGCCGCCATGGAGGGGCTGTCGTTAGGTATTCCCTCGATCGCGATATCCTTCGCCGGGGGCGACCTCCGGGCCGATCCCGGGCTGTTGTCTGCCCAGGTCACCGTCCTGTCGCGGCTGCTCGCCCACGTGGTGAAGCTGCCGAGCTTTCCGCGCCACACGCTGCTCAACATCAACGTGCCGCCATTGCGCGGCGACGAGATTCGCGGCGTCCGCGTGACCGCGCTTGGTCGCCGGGTCTATTCCGACTCCCTCATGCGCATGAAGGACCCGTGGGGGCGCGAAATCTACTGGATCGGCGGCGGCTCGGCCGCCTGGTCGGGTCGCGAAGACTCGGACTTTCGCGCCATTCAGGAAGGGTTCATTTCCGTCACGCCACTGCACCTGGACCTCACCAACTACCAGCTGCTCGAGGCGCAGCACGATTGGTGGCAGGACCTGTAGTCCCCGAGTACCGCGGGCCGCGGCGACGCCTCGTGGAGCTACTGCGAGAGCAGGGGATCGTGGATCTCGCGGTGCTCCGCGCCTTTGACCTCACGCCCCGGCACCTCTTTGTGCCGTCCGGAATTCGGCACCGCGCGTATGAAGACAACGCGCTTCCCATCGGTAACGGCCAGACGATCTCGCAGCCGAGCACCCATGCGCGGTATCTGGAGCTGCTCAAGCTCACCGGAACAGAGCGCGTGCTCGAGATCGGGACGGGGTCGGGATATCAGACCGTACTGGTGTCGCACCTCGCCGAACAGGTCTTCTCCATCGAGCGTGTCGCGCCGCTCCTCGAGTCGGCACGCGTGGCCATTCGGGCGGCGGGGGCGCGCAACGTGTCGCTGCTCGCGGGCGACGGAACGCTCGGGTGGCGGGAGTACGCGCCCTACGACGCGATTCTGGTGACCGCCGGGTCCCCTGATGTTCCCGAGCCGCTCCTTCGGCAGCTGGCCGAAGGGGGACGCCTGCTCGCACCCCTCGGCGAGCGAGACGCACAGGTGCTTACACTCGTCATCCGTCGAGGCGACGCGCTGGAGCGTCGCGCCATCGCGCCCGCGCGGTTCGTTCCGCTCATTGGACGGCACGGTTGGTCGGCAGAGTGACACACGCTGGCCGCACGTCGCGCTCCCCGTATATTCGCACGTGAGACTGCTCATGGCCGACAAACACGACCACTCGCCGAAGCCGACGCGCGCAGCGCCACCGCCGTTCATCGGTCCGCCGCGCGCGGGCGCGCTCGCGCCGAAAACGCGAACCGATCGTCCCACGCTGCCGCCGTTCTCGCCGCCGTTCGTCAAGCGCCCCTCGCCGACGGTGCCGGAACCGCGCGCGGAGACACCGGCCGCCCCGGCCCAGCGGCCATCCGCCGCGGCCCACCCGACCGCGGTCGAACCGAGCGGCCCGGCCTGGCTCGACGATGCACCTAACGAGTCAACCCCGAGTGTAGCGGCGACCGCCGAGCCGATGGTCGAGTGGGTGAATCCCGACCAGCCGGCCGTGATCGCGCCCCCACAGCCAGCGACCGGGATCGAGTGGCTCGACTCCCCCACCGCCGAGAGCGGTGCAGCGCCGGCGGCACAGACGGCGGAGCCGGACGACGACGACGTGTTTGGCTGGGACCCGGCCGAGGAGCGCCCCGGCGCGCTGGACGCCCCGCCCGCATCGGCGTCGCTCGATGCCCTCAAGGAGCTCGAGCCGTGGGCGCTGCCCGGCGCTGAGCCGTCCGCGTCGAGCGCGGATGACGTGGCCGCCGCGCTGGAGCGAGTGGCCTTGCGCATTCGCTCTGGCGATCTCTTCGTTCCAGGCGCGATGGCCGCGGCGTCGGAAGAGGCCGTGCTCGCGGCCGTGCTCGCGGCCCTCCTGCAGCGCGCGCGCGGATAGCAGGGTGCGTTTGCGCCTTTTGGTGAGCGGGCGCGTACAGGGGGTTGGCTTTCGCTGGTTCGTCCGGGAAGCCGCTCGTCGCCATCGGCTGGCCGGGTGGGTGCGAAATCGCCCCGATGGCACCGTCGAGCTCGAGGCGTCAGGGGAGGACGGGGGCGTTCACCAATTCCTCTCGGCGATCCGGGAAGGCCCGCCGGGCGCCCGGGTGGAGGAGGTGCGCGAGCTGACCTCGAACGGCGCCGAGGTACTGCCTCAGCCCTTTACGATCATTCGATGACACTCGCTCTCGATCTCACCCCGCGCGTCGCGGCGGCCATTCGTGACATCCCCGATTTTCCGAAGCCCGGCATTCTGTTCAAGGACATCACGCCGGTGCTCCTCGACGCGGCGCTCTTTCGAGACACCACCGACGCCATCGCCGCCCCCTTCGCGCGCGACCAGATCACCCACGTGGTGGCGATCGAGAGCCGCGGGTTCATCCTGGGCGCACCCGTCGCGCAAACGCTCGGGGCGGCGTTCGTGCCGTTTCGAAAGCCCGGCAAGCTGCCTCACATCGTGGAGCGCGTGGAGTACGCCCTCGAGTACGGGATCGACGCCCTGGAGTGCCATCGCGATGCCTTGCACCGAGGGCATCGCGTGGTGGTCGTCGATGACGTGCTGGCGACTGGCGGAACGGCGGCCGCCGCGTGCGCGCTGGTGGAGTCGCTGGGCGCGACGGTGCAGGGGTGCTCGTTCCTGGTGGAGCTGGCGTTCCTCCGTGGGCGTGAGAAGTTGAGTGGGCGTCGTCTCGAGCGGATCGTTGCCTACTGAATCGCGTTCCGCTCACCAGTTATGTCAAATACGGCGGCAGCAGGAGCGACAACTCAAATAGCGCGATTCGGTGAGGTGCCGCGGCGCCAGTTATGTCACACTTTTCACCATCCACCAATACCCCGCAACTCAGCCCACCGCCCGGACTGTCATGGGCCAATCCGACCGTGTATGTTTGTGAGGCTCAACACCATTCGCCCCTGTAGCTCAGGTGGATAGAGCAGCGGTTTCCTAAACCGTTGGCCGGGTGTTCGAGTCACCCCAGGGGCATTCCACACTTTTGACTCCGGCAGAGCCCGCCGACGCCACGATGACGAAGACCGCCAGCCCAGCGCGGCCGCAGATCGACGATCGCGCCGACAGCTTCTTTCTCTGGATCCAGGCGCACACCCGCCAGGTCGCCATCGCCGGCGTCGTGCTGGTCGCCTTGGGGCTGGGCGTGTGGCTGTGGAAGCAGTCGCGCGCCGCGCGGGAACGGAACGCGTCTATCGACCTCCTGAGCGCCGCCCAGACCATGCAGTCGGGGAACATGGCTCTGGCGCAGTCCGACCTCGAGAGGCTGGTGGCGCGGTATGAGGGTACGAACGCCGCCTCGCAGGCCGCCTTCGAGCTGGCAAACCTCTATTACGGCCAGGGCCAGTTCGACCGAGGCATTGCGTTGCTCCAGCAGCTCGCCGGGTCGTCCGGCGACGCTCTGGTGAAGGCGATGGCCGAAAACGGCGTGGCGGCGGGGTACGAAGGAGCGGGCAAGTTCGCCGACGCGGCCGTCCACTATCGGGCCGCGGCGGATCTCACGCGGCTCGATGACGAGCGGGACATCTATCTCGCGAACGCGGCCCGGGCCTATCAGGCAGCCGGCAACAATGCCGAGGCGCTCGCGATCTGGCGCCGGCTCGCGGAGTCGGAGGGCACGCAGGCGGCCGAGGCTCGCGTGCGCCTTGGCGAGCTGACGGCGGAGCCCGCGAAGAGGGGATAACGCAACCCGCCAGGTCGAGGCTTAAAGGGGGACTTGAAGGGGTGCAGCCATATGCGTATAAGATATGTTATGTAAACTTCCGCACGTGGGAAAATGTGCACAACTCCTAGACCTCCCGTAGCCTCCCCTCGAACACCAACCTCCCATCCCCCCGAAGTCTCGGCGCCACTTCGCCCTTCTCCTCTCGAAGACTCACCTCCAGCGTGCAGCCGGAGCGCGTACGAAGCGCGCTCTGAGCGCCTCCCAGGCCCCAGGCGTTGAGGAGCGTCGCCGTGGCAACGGCGCCCGTTCCGCACGCCAGCGTCTCTGCCTCGACCCCGCGCTCGAAGGTGCGAATGCGCCATTCCGAGCCCTCCCGCGAGACGAAGTTGACATTCGCCCCTGCCGGCCCCGTCCACCCGGCGCTTCGCAGCGCAGCCCCTCGGCTGGCCACGTCGATCGCGCTCACGTCATCGCACAGAACGACCACGTGCGGTACGCCAGCGACCGCGTAGCCCAGTTGCCGCTCGCCGGCCTCTGGACGTCCCTCTGCGGCCACCCGCAGCCCTCGGACAGGTCGGAGGTCGATCTCAGGGCGATCGTCGATCAGACGGGATCTCACGATCCCGTCATCGGTTTCAATGGTCATTCCAGCGGCATCGGCGAGCCCGAGCCGGGGTGCCAGCCGCGTGACACACAGGGCGGCGTTCCCGCACATCTCGCCCGGTGACCCATCGCTGTTGAAGTACTTCATGAGGATGTCGGCGCGCACGGACGGTTGAATCACCACCACGCCGTCGGCGCCGATCCCCTGCCGCCGGTCGCAGAGATGACGAATCCTCGCCGCGTCGAGGAGGTCTCCGACGTCGCCGTCCCGCGAGTCGAAGACGATGAAGTCGTTTCCCGACCCGCTCATCTTGTAGAAACGATGTCCCTCGCTCACACCTTCCCTCGAATCGACCACCACCGAAGGCGCCAGACCATCCACACCGCCTCGCGAACGATCTTCTTCGACATCTTGCTTTCGCCCTCGGTGCGGTCGACGAACACGATTGGAATCTCGACGATGCGAAAGCCCTTCTTCCACGCCCGGAAGTTCATCTCGATCTGGAATGCGTAGCCACTCGACTTCACCGCGTCGAGGTCGACCGTCTGAAGTACCTCCCTTCGAAAGCACTTGAAGCCGGCCGTCGAATCGAACAGCTGGAGCCCGGTGATGACCCGGGCATACACGTTCGCGGCGTAGCTGAGGAGCAGCCTTCCCACCGGCCAGTTCACTACCGTCACCCGGCCGTTCCGGTAGCGCGAGCCCACGACGATGTCGGCGCCCTCGATCGCCTCGAGAAACTGCGGCAGGTGCGCCGGATCGTGCGAGAAGTCGGCGTCCATCTCGAAGACGAAACCGTACTCGCGCGCGAGAGCCCACCTGAAGCCAGCGAGGTAAGCCGTTCCCAGGCCGAGCTTTTGGGCTCGGTGAATGACCTCGACTCGCGGGTTGACGGCCTTGATGGAATCGACGATCGCGCCAGTGCCGTCCGGCGATCCGTCATCGACCACGAGGACGTCGAGACGGTCGTCGCGGGCGAGCACCTGCTCGATCAGGCGCGCGATGTTGTCCCGCTCGTTATAGGTCGGGATGATGACGAGGCCGCGATCAGACACGACGCCGCCGCTCCAGGAGGATTCCGCCGGTGATGAGGCCGAGCGTCAGCACGAGGGCGATGAGGGTGATGATCTTCCCCCGCGCGTAGTTCGGATCGGCAAAAGAGAGCTCCACGCGCCGCGCGCCCCCGCTCAAGGGAACGCCCACGAGGGTGTAATCGGCTCGCGCGACCGTTGCCGGGCGCCCATCAACGGTGGCGCTCCAGCCGGGATACCAGTTCTCGGACACGATCAGCGCCGAGCCCTCTGGGGCCGGCTGGTCGAGCTCTACGCGGATCTGGCGGGGCGCTGGGTAGGAAACCCGCGCACGGATCGCCAACGGCTCTGGCGCGCCGGAGACCGCCCTTCCCTGCACCGCATCCGACGAGTCGAACAACGCGGCCCGGCGAACGTCGAACGACGGGTTCATCACGGTGGAGCGAATCGCGTCCGCGGGCGCCTCGGCGATCATCGGCGCGACCCACGCGGCGGGGTTCGGCTCGTCGAGCTCGAAGAGCCACACCTCGTTTCCCGACGCGTTGCGCACGGGGCCCACACGCCGAATGAACCGCATTCCCGGGAGCTGCGGGTGCTCCAGCGGCAGCTCGCGGTCGACGAGCCAGAACCGCACATTGGTCAGGCGGCGGAACTCTCGCTGGAAGAGGCTCGGGCCTATAGCGGGAGACTTTGCCCCAGCCAACTCGACCCATCGCTGGAGCTCGTTTCCCTGGTGTCCCGTCACCGCCCGAACGCGGTGCACCATGAGCGCGTCACCGCTGAACACGGGATCAGGCGCGTCTGGGCCGCCGCGGGGCGAGAGCGAAAACGCCATCACCCGCCCAGGTTCCTCGAGCGCCTTGAGGTACTCGATCGTCGGGTCGCTCGCGTACAGCTCGCGCGCGGGCGGGGAGAACCGGAAATAGCGACGCTCCACCGTCCACAGGTCGGCTGCCGCCAGCGCGACGAGGGCCGCGGCGACGCCCATCCCGGAGAGGCGCTTCGACGCGCCCGCCCAGACGACCCCGATAGCGAGGGCAACGAACAGGAACGACCGCAGCGCTCCCCCGATCAGTGCTCCCGAGTTCCGCTCGACAAGTGCGTAGTTCTCCGGAGGCGCGATGGAGTGGGCGATCGACGTGAGCGCTCCGCCGCCCGCCAGAACCAGGATCAGGACGGCGAACACGCCCCAGCCGATCAGGTAGCCGCGCTTCGCCCCCTCCCGGAGCAGCCGCTCGACGCCGATTGCCGCGAACACGGCTATGGCCAGCTGCGCGATGAAGAAGATCATCGCTGGCGCGCGCACGACCTTCATCATCGGCAGCAGATACCACAGCCGGTAGAAGGGAGTATGCCCGCCTAACGCCACGAGTGTGGCGACGAGACCCGCGACCCCCCAGAACCAGAGCTCCCTCCGCCGACCGGAGGCGCCGAAGGCGAGACCGGCAACCAGCAACACCACCGCGCCGACGTACTCGCTGTGGAGCTTGATCGGGTTGCGTCCCCAGTAGTCCTCGATGAATCCGGAGAAGTGCGGCAGATAGAAATTCAGCATCTCCTCGGGCGGCATCGAGTACGACGTAGCGTACTCGTACCCACGGGCGACGCCGCGCGCGGCGTAATCGAGATATGCGTAAAAGGGGAGGAACTGCACCGCGGCCAGCGCGAGCCCGAGTGCCGCGGCGCCGCCGGCGATGAGCACCCTCCGAATCGCGATCGCGCGCGGCGGCGCCTCCTCCGTGCCCCGCAGCGCGATCCAGATCGTGAAGGGAATGCACAGCAGCGCGAGGTAATACACCATCTGATTGTGCGGCGTCAGGATCGCGAGCCCCGTCACGAGCGCGATCATTCCCCACGCCCACGCCCGCCCATCGCGCACGGCGCGCACGATCATCCACAACAGGAGCGGCGCCAGCGCGCTGACGTACATCTTGCCGTCGTGCCCCGGCGAAACGAGCGACGCGACCTGGCCGCTCATCGCGTACGCCACACCGGCAAACAGCGCGGGCCAGAACGCGAAGCCGAGCGCACGCACGAGGCCGAACGTGAACAGCCCGGCAAGGGCGAGGTGCACGAGAAAGGACCACGTAATGGCGACGTCGACCGGCAGCAGCAGCCTGAGGACGAACGTCGGGTAGAAGACGTCGCCGTGTTGAGCGGCGATCGGAATGCCTCCCAGGATGTACGGGTCCCATTGCGCGAACCCGCCGCTGGCACGCAGCTGCTCCGCGCCAAAGACGCGATACGCGTAACCGGTGTTGAACTGGTCGCTCATCGGATTGACCAGGAAGTCACCGGCCACGGCGCGGTAGCCGAGGGCGAGCACGCACATCGCGAGCACCAGGGACGCCCACGCCCACGCGAGACGTGGCGCGGGGGCGATCACGCGTTCTGGAGGTGGTTCAGCAGTGCGCGGCATGCAGTGACACGAGTGGCGGGTGTTAGTTCATCGGCGCGACCAAGCTACGCAGGCCGCGCCGGTTCGGGCAACCGCGCTCCACGATCCGCGCGAGCGCGCAGCGTTGCGCGTGGCGGCAGTCCCGATCAAGTTAGCATTCTCGCCGCTGCACCGAGCCTCCTCACCGCCCGGTATGAGCACTCCAGACGTTCGCGCGTACTATGAGGATTCGTATCATTTCGATGAAGATGTCGAGCGCCCTAACTTTGCGCGCCTGTGGCGCGCACTGCGTTTTCTCGAGCCGCTTCAGGGGGCCGCGTTTCTCGACCTCGGATCGGGTGTGGGATGGGCCACCAACCTCGCGCTGTCGCGCGGCGGCGCAGCCCTTGGGGTGGGGCTCGACTTCTCAGGACGCGCCCTGACGAGCGCGAAGCGTTTTACACCCGGCGGATCGTGGGTTCACGCCGATGGCACTCGGCTTCCGTTCGTCGACGCGTCGTTCGACCGAGCGTTTTCGTTCGGCTCGCTCGAGCATTTCCCCGACGTGCGTGGCGGCCTCCGCGAGCTGTATCGTGTGCTGAAAGGCGGCGCGCTCGCGGTCGTCGTCGTCCCGAATTTCTGGGTGCGCACCGATCAACCACTGGAATTCCGAGCGACGCGTCGAGGGTGGACGCAGCTTCTCACCGAGTCTGGATTCCGGGTGCTGCGCGTCGGGACCGACTGGGGGCCGTCGATCCTCAAGAATCGAAAGCCGCTCCGCGTCGTCCTGCGGGTGCTAGTCAGGCTGGTCTCTCTCGTCCCCGCGCTGCGGTATCAGTTCGTATTCGTGGTGCAGAAGGCCGACGCTGCACCGTCCGGCGAGCGCGGACGCGATCGGAAACCCTGAGACTTTGCGGGCGCGAACGGCGAGACGTCATCAACGAATGTAGGTCACGTACCCGCCTTCGTTCGCGACCACGGCGATGGTACCCGCCTGATTGAAACCGATGCGCCGGGGGGTGCCTCCCGTGGCGATCCGTTGCACGACGGTCCGCGTCGCGCGCTCAATGATGGCGACCTCGCCCTGAGACAGGAGGCTCACGTAGAGCTGGCTCTGGTCGGGCGTCATCGCCATTCCCCACGCGTTCCCCCCAACGGGAATCGACGCGAGCTTCGCGCCAGTCCCAAGACTGAACACATCCACCTTCTGCAGGGTCTGGTCGGCGACGAACAACTCGGTGCCGTCGAGCGACACGACGACCTCCTGCGCGAGACCCCCTGTGACGAATGTGCGAGCGACCGTCATCGTCCGCGTGTCGATCTCGACGGCGCTTCCCCCCGTGAAGGTGCTGACGTACAGGAGGTCGCCGTTGGGATGGAAGGCCAGACTTTGCCCGGTACCCGGTAGAGCGACCGATCTCAGCGTGGCTCCCGTGCCGCGGTCGAGCTCGTACAATCGGTTCGCGTTGGTGACGACGTACAGTCGCGTGTCTTCCGCGTTCGCGATGACTTCGAACGGGTCGCCGATAACGGCGATGGTCGAGACCTGTGCGTTACTCGCCACGTCGACGACGCCGATCGTCCGGCTGAACTGGTTCGCCACGTACGCCCGAGTGCCCGCGGCGTTGAATGAGACGTCCGTCGGTATGTTACCGACCACGACGCTGCCAGCGACGCCCAACGTCGGCAGGTTGATCCGGGCGAGACGCTGGTTGTCCAGCTGCGTGACGTAGACGACGTCCGCACTGGAGATGCCGACCGCGTAGGGCCTCGCCGGAAGCGGCTCGCTTCGCTCGATCACGCCTTCCAGCGTGGATTGCCCGAAGGCGCTCAGCGTGAACGTCACGGCCTGCCCCGTGGGAAGCGCCGCGCGGACCGTCTGCGCCCCCAGGTCGGCGCCCAATGTGAAGCGCACTTGTGCACGACCGATTGCGTCCGTCCGCGTCGAGGGGGCTTCTGGTGCGCCGCCGCCGGTGAGAGCGTTCCACAGCACGAGCGCGGCGGGCTTGGGGTTGCCGAACTGGTCGGTGACCACGACGACGAGCGGCGCCGCGAGCGCGCGGCCGGCCTGGCCGGCCTGCTGGTCGCCGGACACTTTCGCGATGGTTGTCGCGGGCCCAGCCACCGCGGTCGCCGAAAACGTCACGACGTCCATGAGGGCGCCCGACGTCGGGTGTGTGAGCCGTGCCGATACCTGGTGTGCCGTTGTGGGGATGGACCCGAGCGTCCATCGGGCCCGCACAATGCCGTTCTCATCAGACCGGGTGACCGCCGGCGTGATGCTCCCTCCCCCGCTGTAGACGATGAAGCTCACCGACTGGTCGGGCACCGGATCGCCGTCCGCATCGATCACCAGTGCCTCGACCTGGTCGGGCAACTCCTGTCCGACCACGCCCGCCTGGTGGTCGCCGGTAGTCTTCTCGAGTCGCATCGCGCGCGTCCCCACGGGTAAGGGGCCCTCGGGATTCGTGCCGCAGCTTGCCATCCCGAGGGCGAACGCGACGCACGCAACGCGCGTAAGGCTCGACCTCACTCGCATCCCACCGGGGAACGTCACTTTATGAACGTGACGTAGCCGTCTTCGTTGGCGATGACGATCGTCGTGTTGTCCGGTGAGAACCTGATCCGCCGCGGCGTCCCCCCGACGTCGATGTAGCGATCGACGACGCGTGTGGTGCGGTCGACCACGGCGATCCTTCCCTCGAACAGGAGCCCGACGTACAGCTCGGACTGGTCAGGTGACAGCGTCATCGCCCACGGCCCCTGGCCGAGATCCACCTGATGCGTGCGAGCGCCCGTCCCGAGGTTCCACACTTCCAGCCATCCCGACTGGTTTGCCACGTACAGCTCCGACCCGTCAGGGGCGACGACCGCCTCCTGAATTCCGTACGTGCTGTTGAACGTTCGTGTGGCGGTGTTGGTCCGCGTGTCGATCTCGACGACGCGGCCCAGGTCACGCATGCTCACATACAGCCTGATGCCGTCCGGGTGAAAGGTCAGGTGCTGCGGGACATCGCCGACGGTGACCGAATCGGTGAACCGTTGAGAACCGAAGGAGTAGACGTAGACCTTCCCGATCGCGCTCCCGATGTAGAGCCGGTCGTCATTGGGAGACGTGAGACTCACGAAGGCGCGATCCGGCACGGGAATGGTCTGAGCGACGGTGTTGCTTGCGACATCGATGACGCTGACGCTTCCGCCCTGATTCGACACGAACGCTCTGGTCCCGGCGCGGTCGAAGGAGACGTCGGTGGGAATGGTCCCCACGCCGACGTGTGCGGTGGGCGTCGTCGCCGGTAGCTCGAACCGGGCCGCCGAGGCGGCGTCGAGCCGCGGGGCATACACAATGCCGCAGTCATTGATGGCGAGGGCGTACGGTCGAGCCGAAAGCGGCACATGCGTGGCAGACGCTTGCAGGTACGACACCCGGCTGGCCGCTAGCCGCGCGCCCGGCGTCGATGTTCCCGCAATGCGCGTGAAGGGGGCAACGGGCAGTGCGCCGCGTACGCTGGGAGCGAGGGGTGCCGGGCAGCCCGGCGTCGGATCATCGCCATTGCACCCGAGTGCAAGCGCGGAAATCGCGGACACCTGGAGGACCCGACGGCAACGAAGGACGTTAGGCGACATCAGTGAGACCACGGCAACGAGTCAGCGAACATCGGTGATGGACGGCGACGTCAGCATCGACGTCAAGGCCGGGCGAACATAACGATGCAGCGAGCGCTAAGGCAAGCGAGTATCGACCGAACGCGGGGGGCGCACGAGCATGAACGCGGAGAGCCCCGCGTCGACCAGGGTGAGCCACAGTCGTGAGGCGATCGCCAGGGCGAGCGCGGGTTCCCCGCCGAGGGCCGGTGCCACGAGCGCGACCAGGGCTGCCTCGCGAACGATCAGTCCCCCCGGCGCGAAGACCGCGAGGATTCCAGCCACGTAGCTCAGGATGAACGACGCGCCGAGCACGATCGCCGCGAGGGGAACGGGGTCGAGCACGGCGTGGGCGAAGAGGACGAACGCCAACGCGTATCCCACCCATCCGAGGGTGCTGAGGACGACGTAGGCGGCGATCTCGCGTCGCCCGACGCGCGGCAGGGTGATCGCCATCTTCCGCCGACTCGACACCCAGCGGTCGATCCTGCGAGTCAGAGGCGGGAGCAGCAGGACGAGCGCCGCGACCGCCAGGGCCAGCATCAACAGCAGGACGGGGACGGGCACGGCCCACGACGCGCCGAGCCTGGGCGCGGGCGCGAACGCCAAGCCGAGGATGAGTCCCGTGCTGGCAAGGACGATCTGCTGAAAGACAGCCGCGCTCGCGACGGCGACGACGGGCAAGCCGCTCGAGGCGGACATCGCCGCCAGACTTGCGAACTGCCAGATGCCGCCCGGGATGTACCTCGCGAGGTTGGCGGCGGCGAAGACGCGCAGCGCCGGCGCCAGGCGCGCCGGTGCGCCCCACCACGTCATGCTTCCCGCCCACAGACGCACGAGGAAGACGTAGCTGACGAGCCACAGCGCGGTCGCGGTGACGAGACCGACGGCATCGAGCTCGAAGTGCACGCCCGACAACCCGCGCGCGTACTCGCGCGCAAGGCGAATCAGGAAGAACCCCGCAATGACGAGAAGGCCGAGGCGGAAGACAGCGGGCAGGAATCGGCGCAAGGCGACGCGAAGTAGGGTTCTCGCCGGCCCTCTCTCGCCACTCGCGATCGCAGGTCCGCGAGAGATGTTTGTCGGCCGATGGCTCACGAATATACTTGTGGCGATGCGCATCCTCCACATCGTGACCGCCTTTCCCCGCCAGCCCAACGATCCAATCGCGCCATGGCTCGTGGATTTGCTGCGCCGGCTTCAGGAGCGTGGTCACGAGGTCGAGGTGCTCGCCTCCTCGTACCGCGGCCTCGGTGATCAGACGTACGGCACACTTCCCGTGCACCGCTTTCGCTATTTCCCCGCGCGGTGGGAGCGCCTGACACACGAGGAGACCGCCCCCGACCGGATGCGCCGATCACCGCTGTACGCGATCATGCCGCTCTTCTTCCTCGCGGCAGGCATGCGACGCGCGTGGCAGCTCGCGCGGCGCACGCGGTACGACATCATTCACGTGCACTGGCCGATGCCGATGGCTCTCCTCGGGTGGGCCGCGCAGCGTGCGCGCTCGACCCCGATGGTCACGACCTTCTATGGCATCGAGCTCCGGTGGGTGCAGAGCCGATTGCCCTTCCTGCGATGGCTGGTTCGATGGGCGGCCCGCGCGTCCGCACAGGCCGTCGCCATCTCGACGTACACCGCTCGCGAGCTGCGGAAGTTCATCGACGTGCCCATCGAGGTCATTCCGTACACCGCGGATCTCGCGGCACCCGCGCTCGCCGAGCGCCCGCGGTCTCGTCCGGAGCCGTCGATTCTGTTCGTTGGGCGACTGATCGAGCGAAAGGGGGTGGCCCATCTCATCCGAGCGTTAGGTGCGCTGCGACGAGAGACGCCCGCGCGCCTGGTGGTGATCGGCGAGGGCCCGGAGCGGCCGCGCCTGGAGCACCTGGCGCGGGAGGTGGGCGTCGCGGAACACGTCGAGTTCCGCGGCCGCGTCAGCGATGATGCGCTGCGCCACGCCTATGCGACGGCCGACGTCTTCGTGCTTCCCTCCGTTCTCGACAGTCGCCAGGACACGGAGGGACTTGGCGTCGTGCTGCTCGAGGCGATGAACTACTCGGTGCCGGTGATCGCGAGTGACATCGGCGGCATCACCGACATCGTGCAGCACGACCGCACGGGGCTGCTGGTGCCGCCGGGGAACGAGGTCGCCCTGGCGGCCGCGCTCTCACGCGTGCTCACCGATCCCGTGCTGTCGCGGACCCTTGGGGATGCGGGGCGACAGCGGCTGCGCGACACGTTCAGCTGGTCGCACATCGTCGACCGGTGGGAGGAGGTCTACGCGCGGGCGCGAGCGGCGTTCGAGCGTTAGCGATCGACCTCGTCGAGACGGCGTCGCAGCTCGCGCACCTCCGCCCGCTGTGCCGCGATCATCTCGCCGACCAGCCCTCCCACGAACAGCACCGTGCCGACGATGACCGAGAGGACGACGAGATCGATCAACGGCCGGTAGCCGAAGCCCGCGAAGATGCGAATGCCGACGAGCGTGATGCCGGCGACCACACCGATCGCGGCGAGCAATGCGCCCAGCACACCGAACAGCAGCAGCGGTTTCTGGCCGAAGCGGAGCTCGAACCAGACCGCGAGCATGTCGAGCACGCCAATCGGGATACGAGCGAGCCCGAATTTCGAGCGGCCCGCGTGCCGCGGGTAGAGCGGAACCGGAATCTCGGTGACGGTGAAGCCCTGTGCCGCGGCCACCGCGATCATGTAGCGATGCCAGTCGGGGCGAATGGGAATCGCGTCCATGACCTCGCGACGGTACGCCTTCACCGAGTTGAGGTCGCGCACCGGCAGCTGGAACAGCTTCCGGCTCAGCCCATTGTAGACGCGCGAGACGAACCGTCTCTCGTACCTCCCCTGCTTGAAGCCCGTCACCATGTCCACGTCGCCCGACAGAATGGGGCTCACGAGCCGCGGAATGTCCTCGGGCTTGTACTGGAGATCGGCCGGGTAGAAGACGAGCACGCGGCCCCGCGCATGCAGATAGCCAGTGCGGAGGGCATCGGCGATCCCGCGCCGCACGCGATGGCGCACGGCCCGCAGGAACGGATAGCGACCGCGGAGCTCTTCGAGCACGGTCCACGAGCCATCGACGGATCCATCATCGACGACGATGACTTCGTAGCGGATGCCGGTCCCGCTGAACGCTTCGGCCGCCAGCTCCATGAAGAGTGGCAGGTTCTCCGCTTCGTCCTTCGCGGGGACCAGCACGCTCACATCGGGTGCCCCCGACGCCGCCTCGAGCCCCGACGCCATCGGCGCTCGCGGCCCAGGGCGTGTCGCCACCAGCTCCGGTCCGCGGTCGGCGCTCACACCCGCTTTCTCATGCGCGCCGACAACACGCCGAGCTGATCACGATACTTCGCGACCGTGCGACGGGCGATCTGCACGCCGCTCTCCTTGAGGATGTTGACGATCGCCTGATCGGTGAGGGGGTGCTTGGGGTCCTCTTCCGCGACGAGCTTCTCGATCTGCGCCTTGATGCCGCGTGCGGACACATCCTCGCCGCCGGTGGTCGACAGCCCGGACGAGAAGAAGAACTTGAGCGGAAGCACGCCGCGCGGCGTCTGTACGAACTTCTCGTTGGTCACGCGGCTGACCGTCGACTCGTGCATGTTGATCACCTCCGCGACCTCGCGGAGCGTGAGCGGCTTGAGGTACTGCACTCCCTTCTCGAAGAACTCGCGCTGCCGGTCGACGATGAAGTTCATCACCTTGAGCATCGTCTGCCGCCGCTGCTCGATCGCCTGGATCATCCAGTTCGCCGAGTTCAGCTTGTTCGAGATGAACTCCTTGTTCTCTCCCTCGAACTTCTTCTTGTCGCGCGCGATCTCCTGGTACGCCTTGCTCAGCTTGAGGCGCGGGAGGTTCGCATCATTGAGGAAGACGTGGTACTTCCCGTCGATCTTCTCGACGATCAGATCGGGAATGATGTAGTTGTCACCGGTATCGCTGTACTTGATGCCGGGCTTGGGGTCGAGCTTCTGAATCTCGTCGGCAGCCTTCTGCACATCGCTCGGCGAGATGCCGAACCGTTTGGAAATCTCACTCCAGCGGTGGTTGATCAGCTCGTCGAAGCAATCACGGACCAGACGATACGGCACGGACTGCTCGAGGCCGGCATCTTTGAGCTGGAGCAAAAGACACTCGCGCAGGTCGCGGGCGCCGACCCCCGGTGGGTCGAGCCCCTGGATGATGGAGAGCATCTCCTCCAGCTCCTCACCGCTGTACACCGGCGCGTCGAGCGGATCCTGGTCCATTTCCTCGGCGGTGCTGCGCACGAGGTCGTTGATGCTCGTGAAGATCTCCTCGACCGGGCACGCGAGATATCCGTCCTCGTCGATGTTGCCGACGAATTCATCGGCCAGCAGGCGCTGGCGCGGCGTGAGCTCGAGGAGCTGGATCTGATCCCGCAGATGGTCCGCGAGGTCGCGCGTCTCGACGGTGACCGGCTCGTAGTACTCCTTCTCCTCGTGCTCCTCATGGCGTCCGCCGGCATCGAACCCATTGAGGAGAATCTCTTCCCAGTCGATCTCGTCGTTGGCCTTCTCCGCCTGGGGCGCTTCCTCGGTTTGCCCCTCCTCCTCATCGTCCTCTTCCTCCGGCTCCACCATCTCGAGGAAGGGGTTGTTCATCAACTCCTGCTTCAAATGCTGCTGGAGATCGAGCAGCGGCATGTACAGGAGATCCATCGCCTGATACAGGCGTGGATTGATCTTGATCTCCTGCTTGAGCTGCGTGCTCTGAGAAATGCCAGCTTTCATGAATCCATCATCTCGCGAGTAAGGCTCCGCGCCGCGTCAGTCGGCGGCGGGATCGACGCCCCCCTGCGCCGCCGAGAACCGCGTGCGCAAGCGCGCGGTGAGCGTCGGCCCCAGGTAGATCTTCGCCACCGTGTCATCGAACACCAGCTCGCGCACCGTGCCCGACACCTTGACCTGCCCGTCGAACATTATGTAGGCGCGGTCGACGATGTCGAGAGTCTGCTCCACGTTGTGATCGCTGATCAGCACCCCGATGCCGCGATGGCGCAGACCGGCGACGATCGTCTGAATGTCGTGCACCGCGATCGGGTCGACGCCCGCGAACGGCTCGTCGAGCATCATGAACTTCGGCTCGGTGACCAGCGCGCGCGTGATCTCCAACCGCCGGCGCTCCCCACCGGAGAGCGCGTACGCCTTGCTGTGCCGCAAATGCTTGATGCTGAGCTCGTCGAGCAGCCGCTCGAGTCGCGCGCGCCGCTCCGATCCCGACAGCGGCATGGTTTCCAGAATCGCCAGGATGTTCTCCTCGACCGAGAGCTTTCTGAAGATCGAGGGCTCCTGGGAGAGGTAGCCGATGCCCAGACGCGCTCGCTGATACATCGGCATGTCGGTAATGTCACGACCGTCGAACAGGATCCGGCCCTCCTGCGGCTTGATCAGCCCGACGATCATGTAGAAGGTCGTCGTCTTGCCCGCGCCGTTGGGGCCAAGCAGTCCGACGATCTCCCCCTGTTGCAATCGCAAGGCCACATCGTTGACGACTCTGCGCCGCCGATAGGTCTTGACGAGGCCCTGCGCCTCCAGGATGGATCCAACCGCTGGCGGCTGGACCACCGGATGCGTGCCCGTGGTGATCGCGATGTGCTCGCCAGACTGGCGAAGCACATCCGCCACGCGGCCGCGCTGCGGCCGGATCTCGGCCCAGACGCGCTCGGCAATGCGAATGCGGACGTCGGGTGACGCGAACCCTGTCGGCGGTGGCTGAATGACGCCCTCCGCCGCCAGTCGAGGGAGCACCGAGGCCGCCAGGTGCTGGCGCACTTCGTCGAGGCTGAGGCGGCCTCCCTCCAGCTGAGCGTCTCGCCCTTCCGCACGTACGACGTCGAGGTGATCCTCGCGGTAACAGGTCGCGACATCGTTGAACACCGCGCTGCCCGTGTCG
Organism: Gemmatimonadaceae bacterium; assembly: GCA_025931335.1. GTDB lineage: Bacteria > Gemmatimonadota > Gemmatimonadetes > Gemmatimonadales > Gemmatimonadaceae > JAICNG01. The sequence continues at coordinate 31,517 of JAICNG010000015.1, forward strand.
TCCGCGGCGCAGATGAGGGCGTGCAGGGCCAGGGCCGTCGAGCGGTTGCCTTCGGAGAGCCGCCCGATGATCTGCTGTAGGCGCTGCGGAAGCTGCTCGGTCACGGCGTGCTCCCGGCCGGAGGTGATGCGGGTGCCGTCACCGTGTCGCGGGGCGCCCGCAGCGTCGTGTCGGCGCCTGCGCGCGGGGCTTCGAGATAGACGCCGGCCGCTTGCTCGGTGATGGTGACGCGGTCGACCTCCTGATCCTGGAACGTCACCATGATGACGCGGCCGCGAACGTAGTTGATCGAGGGCGGAGCGTCGCGCCCGTCGCGCGTCGCCACCTGGTAGTACGACCGCGCGTTGCCGTTGGCCACGAGATCGCGAATGCGTGGACGCCGCGTGGTGTCGCCAGGCGCCGCGACCGTATCGAACCGCGCCAGAATCGTGTCCCCGCGCAGCCAATCCTTCTCGGTGGACCGCATGCGGGTGGAGTCGGGATTGCTCTGCGCGAACGCGTCGCGCACGGCGTACACCTCACGCACGCGCTGGCCGGGCATGCGCACGTCGAGCGAGTCGGCGATGATGTCATATTCCGGTGATACGGCGCGCGCGCGCGAACGGCCCCACGCGTACACGCGATCCATCTTGCTCTCGGTCAGGCGGAGGTCGAGCGTGTCCGCCGTGAGCGTCACGTCGCGACTCACGGCGCGCGCCTGCCCCGAGGACACCACCCGCGACAGGGTGCGCTGCGATCCATAGAGCTCCACGAGCGTTCCCGTGAGCGTGAACGGATCATCACCCTGCCCCTCGATACGGGGCGCCTTCATCAGCCGTGCGTATTCGCGCCCGCCGTCCATGAACGCGGAATCGCCACGGGCCACGACGTCGGTGCGCGTGATCACGACACGACCGGTCGCGTAGACGAGGCTGTCGTTGTCCATGATCACCGTGTTCGCGACGAGCGTCGTGGGATCGCCACGCCGCCCGGTGGAATCGGTCTCCACGAGGAGAATCGTTGGCCGGCGAGGCGCGATCATGCGTGAGGCGCGGCGAATGCCAGGCGCCGGCCGATAGTAGTCGGCCTCGGGGCCGGTGAGCTTCGTGCCGCTCGGCAGCGTCGCATCGACGTTGCCCTCCGCGCGCAGGTGCTCGTCGTTCAACCAGTACGTGAGGCGCCGCGAGCGCAACGTGAGACGAGGCTCGCGATAGTCCACGTTCCCAATGAGATACAGCAGGCGGGCGTCACCGTAGTACTCGACGCTGTCGGCGACCACGGTAATCTGCTGCTCCTTGCACTCCCCCTCGGCGCGCCGGCCGATGTACCAGTTGAACAGCCCACTCGGCTGTCGCACCATGTTGAGCGGGGAGCCGGTGCGACTGCGAAAGACGAACAGGCATTGACCCGATCGAGCCTCCTGCGCGCCGAGCGAGGCGCCGGTGGGGAGAGCGAGGGCGACCGCCGCGAGGCGGAACAGCAACCGGCGCGTCATTGTGGGGGCGGCCCGCCTGGACGGGCGGTCCGCACCGAATCCGGTCCCGCGCCCGCCGGCGGTCGCGACGGCCCGAGGTCGCCCGTCGAGACCGCCCCCTCCCCTTCGATCAGCCGGTGGACGCGGACGTTGTTCATGTTCGGGTCGGAGGTGAACCCGACGCCCTCGAGCCGGCGCCCGGGCTCGGTGAGCACGAAGGCGCTGTCGCTCGAGATCTCGTTGCGATTCTGATCGTAGCGCAGCTGCTCGGTCGTCAACCGCCTCCCATCCTCGCTCACCACGACCACGTCGCCACGGGCTTCCATCTGTGACTGCCGCGTGTTGTAGGTGCCTTCGCGGCTGGTGAGCACGGAATTCCGCACGCCGGTGCGCGTGTAGAACGTGAGCTTCACCACGCGCAGCTCGATGCGGGTGTTCTCGTCGAAGAAGAACGCCGTATCGCTCTCCAGCTCCGCGTTCAGCACGCCACGATCGGTGAGCAGCGTGCTGATGCCGAACATCATCTGGTCTGCCGAATCCGCCATGGGGGACCCCGTCACCCGCGGCGGCGCGGTGCCGTCGCCCTGGCAGCCAACCACGAGTCCGAGCAGCACCAGCAGGAGCGTCCTCACACGACCCCCGCGCGCATGAGGTCGTGGAGATGGACCATTCCCACCAGGCGAGCGTCGTCGTCGGTGACCGGCATCGCCATCACGCCGAACTGCTGCATGCGGAAGACGACCGCGCTGCCCAGCTCCCCTTCACGGGCGAGCTTCGGCGCACGGTTCATGACCGTATCCACTCGCAGGTCCATGAACTCGCGCTCGCGCTCCATGAGGCGAGTGAGATCACCCGCCGTCAGCACGCCGACCACCTTTCGGTCGTCGATGATGGCCACGGTGCCGCGACGCTCCGCGAGCTGCACGACGGCCTCTCGCATCGTGGCGTGGGGCGGCAGCGCGGGGAGTGGCGACGTCACCATGACGTCCCCCACCCTGGTGAGCAGCTGGCGACCCAGCGCGCCGCCTGGGTGCAGCAGCGCGAAGTCTTCCCGCCGGAACGCCTTCCGCTCGAGCAGCACGACGGCGAGCGCGTCGCCGAGCGCGAGCGCCACGGTGGTGCTGGTGGTCGGGGCGAGATCGTGCGGGCAGGCCTCCTCCCGCACCCACGTGTCGACCACGACATCGGCGTGCCGGCCGACCGTGGAGTCGGCCGTACCGGTGAAGGCGACGATGCGCACGCCGAGGCGCTTGAGATGCTCGAGGAGCGGAAGCAGCTCCTGCGTCTCCCCGCTCTTGGAGAGCAGGATCGCGACGTCGTCCGGTCCGACGATGCCGAGGTCGCCGTGAACGCTCTCGACGGGGTGGACGAACGTCGCCGGCGTGCCGGTCGAGGTGAGCGTCGCGGCGATCTTGCGCCCCACGATTCCCGACTTCCCGACTCCGGTGACGATCACGCGGCCTGGGGCACTCGCGATCAGCTCGACGGCGCGCGCGAAGCGCTCATCGAGGCGGCGCTCGGCCTCCGCGAGCGCTTCGCGCTCGATGCGCAGCACGGCGCGCCCGCGCTCGACCGCGGGCTCGGTCGCGACCGCTTTCATCGCAGCACCTCGAGGGTGGGTGCCGAGCGCTCCGTCACGTAGCGCTCGACAATGTCGTCCCACTCTCCGCGCGCCTTCAACAACAGCTCCGCGCACTCGCGCACCGCGCCGCGGCCGCCGTTCCTCGTGAGGCGGACGTGCGCCAGCGCCGCGATCTCCGGGACCGCATTGCCGACCGCGATCGGCAGACCCACGGCGCGCATGATGCCCATGTCGGGGAAATCGTCGCCCACGAAGGCAGCGTCCTCCATGCGCAGGTCATGCCGATCGAGCATGCGCTGAAAGGCCGGCAGCTTTCGCGCGAGCGCATCCTGCGCCACGTCGTCGATCTCCAGCTCCTGCGCCCGGATGCGCACGCTTTCGGACACGCGCCCGGTCACGAGACACACGCGGATCCCCGCGTCGCGGAGGAAGCGAACGCCGAGGCCGTCCTGGATGTCATAGCGTTTCAGCTCGACGGGGGCGCCATTCGCGTCACCGATGTAGAGCCCCCCGTCGGTGAGCACGCCGTCGACATCGAGGCCGATGATGCGCACGCGTTTCGCGACCGCCTGGTCGATCACGCCGACACCACGGTCCAGATGTCGATCGCGCGCGCAAGGACGGCGTCGAGATCGCGGAGCGGAAGCATGTTGGGGCCATCGCTCGGGGCGGTGTCCGGCGTGGGATGCGTCTCGAGAAAGAGGCCGTTCGCGCCCGCCGCCACCGCCGCCATGGTGAGCGCCGCGATGTGCTCCCGCGCTCCGCCACTCGCGCCCGCCTCGCCCCGTCCCGGCTGCTGCACCGAGTGCGTTCCATCGAAGATCACCGGCGCGTCGCACGCCTCGCGCAAGCGCGTGAACGAACGCATGTCGACGACGAGATCCCCGTAGCCGAAGAACGTGCCGCGCTCGGTCACCGCCACTTCCGGGGTGCCCTGCCCCTCAGGCGTCCCGACGTCGTCGGCGCCGTGACTTCCCACGGCGATCATGCGGGCGCCGCGCGCGCGGGCTGCACGCCGCACCTTGTTCACGGCGCCGCGCATGCCCTCCGGATGCATCCACTGGCCTTTCTTCACGTTCACCGGCTTGCCCGTCGCGCCTGCCGCCTCGAGCAGATCCGTCTGCCGGCAGAGAAAGGCGGGGATCTGAAGAACGTCGGCGACTTCAGCGGCAGCGGCGCACTGTTCCGGCAGATGCACATCGGTGAGAATGCGCAGTCCCGTCGCGCGCTTCACGCGCTCGAGGGCACGCAGGCCCTCGTCCATCCCCGGGCCGCGTGCCGCCTCGGCGTTCGACCGATTCGCCTTGTCGAAGCTTGCCTTGTAGATGACGCCGCCGGGCACGCGCTCGCTCAGCCGCGCGAGATGCTCCCCCACGCGGACGTTGAGCGCGTCGGTCTCGACCACGCACGGGCCGGCGATGAGAAAGAGCGCGTTATCCGGGAAGGCGCGCACGTCAGTCGCCGACCGGTGCCTGGGAGCGCGACCCGCGCTCGACCGCCGCGCCGCGCTTCGCGCTGGCCGCCGCGGCGATGAAGCCGGCGAACAGCGGGTGTGGACGCGTGGGCCGCGAGCGAAGCTCGGGATGGAACTGGCAGCCGATGAACCAGGGATGCGACGGCAGCTCGATCATCTCGACCAGCGATCCGTCGGGAGACAGGCCGCTGAACCGGAGGCCGTGCTCGGCGAACAGGTCGCGATAGCTGTTCGACACTTCATACCGATGACGATGCCGTTCGCTGACCTCGGGGACGCCATAGACCTCCGCCGCGAGCGACCCCGGACGCAGCCGACACGGGTAGGCGCCGAGCCGCATCGTGCCGCCCATGTCGGTCACGTGCTGCTGCGATTCCATGAGCGAAATCACCGGGTTCGCGCACTCGGGGGCGAACTCGCTCGAGTGGCTGTCATCGAGCCCGCAGACGTTCCGCGCGAACTCGATGATCGCGGTCTGAAGCCCGAGGCAAATGCCGAGGAACGGGAGTCCGGTCTCGCGCGCATGACGAATCGCGTCGAGCATCCCCTCCACGCCGCGAACGCCGAAGCCCCCGGGGATCAGCAATCCGTGAAACGACTCGAGCACCTCGGCAGCGCGCTCCATTGACGTGAGCGCATCGCTCGAGATCCACGAGATGTCGACGCCCACGTCGTTGGCGATGCCCCCGTGAATCAACGCTTCCTGCACGCTCTTGTAGCTGTCCACCAGCTCGGTGTACTTGCCGACGACCGCGACACGAACCCGGTCGCGCGGCGCGGCGATGGTCTGCACCATGTGCCGCCATCCCGCGAGGTCAGCCGGCGTTCCGCCCAGGCTCAGCCGCTGGACGACGCGCGCATCGAGCCCCTGCTCATGGAACGCGATCGGAATCTCGTAGATCGTCGGGACGTCGCGACTCTCGATGACGCAGCCGAACTCGACGTTGCAGAACAGCGCGATCTTGCGCTTCACATCGGCCGACAGCGGGCGCTCGGTGCGGCAGATGAGGATGTCAGGCTGAATTCCGATCTCCATCAGGTCGCGCACGGAGTGCTGCGTGGGCTTGGTCTTCACTTCCCCGGTGGCGGTGATGAACGGGACCAGGGTCAGGTGGATGAACAACGCATTGTCGCGCCCGATCTCGTGGCGGAACTGACGAATGGCCTCGAGAAAGGGCAGCGACTCGATGTCGCCCACGGTTCCGCCGATCTCGACGATGACGACGTCGTTCTCCGGCGCGAGCCGCTTCATCGCCGTCTTGATCTCGTCGGTGATGTGCGGAATGACCTGCACGGTGGAGCCGAGATACTCCCCGCGCCGCTCCTTGGTGATGACGTTGAGGTAGATGCGACCCGTCGTCACGTTGTTGAGCTGCGAGAGCGACCGATCGATGAAGCGCTCGTAATGCCCGAGATCGAGGTCGGTCTCGGCGCCGTCATCGGTGACGAAGACTTCGCCATGCTGAAATGGCGACATCGTGCCCGGGTCGACGTTGATGTACGGATCGAACTTCATCATCGTCACCCGGAGTCCACGCTCGACGAGCAGGCGCCCCAGCGAAGCGGCGGCGATTCCCTTGCCGAGCGACGAGACCACGCCGCCGGTGACGAAGATGTATTTGGTGGTCTGCGAGGAATGGTGCCCGGGACTCGTCTGCATCACACCCGTCCGCTCATGAGGGTTGTCCACCGGTCGTTCGCCAGTCGCAGGTCCTCTTCAGTATCGATACCGCTCGGCGCCGCTTCGTCCAGCACCGCCACGCCCATGGCGATGCCGGCCGCCAGCGGCCGCAGCTGCTCCAGCCGCTCGACGCGCTCGAGCGGGTGCGGCGGGAGCGCGACCCATCGCGCGAGCGCGCTCCGCGTGTATGCGTAGATGCCGACGTGCTGGAGAATCATCGCGTCACGCTCGGGCCGATCGGCCTCGTCGCGGAGGAACGGGATCCCCGCGCGTGAAAAGTACAGCGCGCGGCCGTCATCGGCACGAACGACCTTCACCACGTCTGGCGCGTCGAGCACCGTCGGCGGCGCCGGCACCGCGGCGGTGCCGAGTGGATACGCGCCGCTCGCCACGAGGCCGATCGCGCCGCGTGTTGCCTCGGCCGAGAGAAAGGGCTCATCTCCCTGCACGTTGACGATGACGTCGTAGCGTGCGAACTCGGGGTGCCGCGCGACTTCCGCGACGCGGTCGGTGCCCGAGGGGTGGCGGGGGTCGGTGAGGTGGCATTCGGCGCCGGCATCGCGGGCCGCGCGGGCGACGTCATCGCTATCGGTGGCGACGACGATGCGATCGGCGAGCGCGAGGGCGGCGAGGCGTTCCCAGACGCGGACGATCAGGGGAGCGCCGCCGAGGAGGCGAAGCGGCTTACGCGGGAGCCGGGTGGCGCCGAGGCGGGCCGGGATCACCGCGAGAGTCGTCACGGGTCGTGGGGGAGCGCGCGCGGCGCTGCAAGATTCACACCACGAGTATATCGCGAGAGTGGCGAAAAGGCAAACGTCCCGTCACTGCTTGGGCTTGGCGCGGCATTCGATGCAGATCGCACGCCCCGTGAGCGCAGCCTTCCAGCGACTGAAGATGTCGCCATGGAGGTCCGCCGCGCAGAGGATGCGGTCGCACCGCTCACAGAGCCCGCCCTTGATGGGCTCGAACGGGAGGCCGCACCGTTCGCAGTCGATGTAGACCGTTGGCGATCGTTTCATCAGCACGCGCACGGCGCCAAGCTAGTCCGCGCGCGGGCGCCGAGCAATCGGCGAAGGGGACTCGACAGTGACGCGCCTGACTCGCCATCCTTGGTCGGACGGCGCGCGGCGCCGGCGGGCAGCGATCACCTCAGCTCATTCGTGGCGAGCATGGATAGTTCGCGCGGGACTGGCGACAGCTCACGAGGACGACGGGGCAGCAAAGCGCCATACTTCCTCAAGCCGGAGCGCGAAGGGATGGTCTCCGTCTATCGGCGGCCGGCGGGGAACCGCATCGATCCCAAGCTCTGCGGGACGATGCCGAATCGGGCCATGGCTGCGGCGCTCGTGGGGCAGCTCATGCGCGCAGAGTCGGTCGTCAAGGACCTCTTTCTCGAGGCGACTGACGACGGCATCGAAGCGCTGGAGGCGGTGCTCCTCGCCTGCCGCAATTCCGTTGTCGAGCGAGGGGCCCGCGGCGGCGGGCCGCGCGGCGGGGCGCCCCGTCCTGGGGCCGGACGCCGGCGAGGGCGTCGTCGGGGCGGTCCGCGCGACCTGTCCGGCGGCGACGGTGATGGGTCGCCGTCAGCGGAGATGGACCCCGACGCCTGACGCCAGCCGCTAGCGCACGCGTTCCAGCGCCGCCAGCGCCGCCGCCGACCCGCGCACCGCGTAGCAGTGCGGCCCGCACTGGGCGAAGCCCGCGCCGTGCAACACACGGCGGTAGAAGGCGGCGGTGCGGCGCCGCCAGCCGTGGGTATCCCCGAGGACGTCGTCCGCGGTGGTGAACAGCTCGAGAAAGGCCACACCACTCGTCAGGCGCGCCACGGAGCGCACCGTGCGCCGAAGCGCGTCATCGGCCAGAAAGTTCAGCACGCCACTCGCGATGACCACATCGAACGGACCGCGCAGCGGGAGCGCATCGAGGGCCTCGGCCGACCCGCGAAGGATGTTGCGGCGGCGGCCGTAGCGACGAACGACGTACTCGCTCGGATCGACGCCGACGTAGCGCAGGCGCGGCCGCCGGGCGAGCAAGGGCGCTCGCCAATTCCCCTCCCCGCACCCGACGTCGAGCGCAGACCGAACCGGCCGCTCGAGCACGTATTCGGCGACCGACAGCACCAGCGCCGTGCGTCGCGCGATTTCCGTCGCGTCGAGCACACGATGCCGAGGATCGCGATACCACCGATCGAAGTACGCCCTGTCGAACCGCGTTCGGGTCCTCACGCGACCTCCGTCGTGCGTCACGGCGCAACGTGTCACGTTCGCCGGCCGTAAGCTGGTGCGCACTCCGGGGGACTCAGCGGACCAGGGCCAGCCCCACCGACAGCTTCGAGTCGCGCGACACCGGATCGATCGTCCAGTCGACCTTGATCGGCCCGACGCGCAGCCGCACCCCCACGTTCTGCTCCAACGGGGGGAGCGAGTCGACGCCCGCCATGCCGATCATGTGTCGCAGCATGACCACCGGAGCGCCGACGATTGGAATCTGGATGCGCTCGATCGGAATCGAGTAGCGGCTCTCGAAGAACAGCAGGTGATCTCCACCGAACTCGAGCAGGTCGAAGGTGGGAAGGGTCCCACTTCCCCCGAGGTACGCGAACCGTTGTGGGGGCGGCCGGTCACCGAACGTATGGACCGCGTGCGCCTCGAGCGAGAACGTGTGGTTGCGAAACGCGGGAAAGCCGACGAGCGCGTCGAGCGTCGCCTGCGTGAACCGCGAGTCGTCAGGCATGTCGAGCGAGGTCTCGGTAAGGACGCGAGTCATGAGCGAGACGTCCTGACGCTCCCAATCGAAGCGCCCCCCGGCCAGCGCGGACGTGATCCGACCGTGGACCACGGCGGGATTGGGCCGCCGCATTCCGTCCTCGATGTCGTTGCGCCCGAACAGGCTCCACGGACCTCCCGCTTTCACGGACCACGCGCGCTCCGTCCGCGCGCCCAGCTCGAGCGCCAGCCCGGTCGCTGCCCGCTCCCACCGGCGCTGCAACAGCACCTCTCCCCGGTCGGCGCGCCAATAGTTCCGATAATCCCGACCGACGAACAACGCCGTCATGGAATTCGCGATGTCCGATTGAATCCACGCATCGTTCGTGAAGGTCGCGCGCGCGGCGCGCGCTTCCAGCGTCGTCAGGCGCCCGATCGAGAGTCGGGCCGTCAACGATGGGTCGATCGCGCCGAGGTCGGATCGATAGCTGACCAGCGGGTCGATCACGATACGGCCCGTGTCGAGTGAGAAGCGGGGACCCCAGGGGAGCACCAGTCCATCCACTCGCGTATAGCTCGGCAGCCGCAGCCCGAACACGATCGGGAAGGTCAGGGTCTCGCTCCGTTGTGGCGAGATGACGCGCCAGTCGAGTGCGACACGTCCATCGGTCGTTCGGGTGACGTCGTAGGTCACGTCCCGGAAGCTCTCCATCCCGAGGGCGACGTGCGCGAGGGATGAGGGATAGACACCCCCGCCGATGGCGACCGCTCGACCATCGATGGCGGCACCCGGATGGAGAAACAGATCGCCGTCGACGACGATGACGTCACCGCGAACGGTGCTGGCGACGGTCGCGTCCCCGCCGAGCACGAGGACCGTGCGATCGACCGTGGAGTCGCGCGGAAGGTGAATGACGCTGTCCGGCATCACGAGCGCGAACGGCTGCGCGAGGACTTCCTGGAGAATGACGCCGGGGCGACCACGCCCGGGTGTGCGCAACGCGACGCTCTGCTGCGGCTCCTGCGACGCGATGGCCCCGCCACCGAGGGCCAGCATTCCCGCCAGCATGCACCAGCGCGCGCTCAGCATCCGGCGAGATCGAGAAAGTTCCTGAGCAGCTGCTTGCCGTGCGCGGTGAGGATCGATTCGGGATGGAACTGCACGCCCCACACCGGGTGCGTGCGATGCCGCACCGCGTGAATCTCCTCGGGATCATCGGCGCCAACGGCGAGAATCTCGAGCGAGTCCGGGATGCTCTCGCGCTCGATGACGAGCGAGTGATAGCGCATCACGTCCATCGGCGTGGGCAGATTGTCGAACAGGTCTCGCGCCTGGTGGACGATGCGCGACGTCTTTCCATGCATCACGCGTCGCGCACGGACGACGCGGCCGCCGTACGCGTCCCCAATCGCCTGATGTCCGAGGCACACGCCAAGCATGGGAACGCGCGCCCCGCACGCCCGGATGAGCGGCACGGTGATTCCGGCCTCTGCGGGCGTACACGGCCCCGGCGACAGAACGATCGCGTGCGGCGCCATGGCTTCGACGTCGGCGACCGTGACCGCGTCGTTGCGACGCACCACCGGATGCTCGCCCAGCTCGCCCAGATACTGGACGAGGTTGTAGGTGAACGAGTCGTAGTTGTCGATGACGAGGAGCATGGCGGAGCGGGTCAGCCTCGCGGGTGAAACTGCCGGTGCACGGTGCGCAGGTACTCCCGGTCGACGTGGGTGTAGATCTGGGTCGTGGAGATGTCAGCGTGTCCAAGCATCTCCTGTACCGCGCGGAGGTCGGCGCCCCCTTCCAGGAGGTGGGTGGCGAACGAGTGGCGCAAGGTGTGAGGAGACACGTGCTTCTCGAGGCGCGCCTTCTCCACGTACTTGCGGAGTATCTTCCATGCGCCCATGCGGGTGAGCGGCGTCCCCCGCGAATTGAGAAAGAGCACGCCTTTGCCTCCTCCGCGCTCCAGTCGCGGCCGTAGCTCCCGCGTGTAGATCGCGACGGCGCCAATCGCGCGGCGGCCGATGGGAACGAGCCGTTCCTTGCTGCCCTTCCCGAATACTCGCAGGAGCCCGTCCGCGAGGAGAACATCGCGCACACCGAGCGTGATCCACTCGGAGACGCGCAGGCCGGCGCCGTAGGCCAGCTCGAGCATGGCGCGGTCTCGGAACGCGAGCGGTTCATCGAGCGTCACCGCGTCGAGCAGTCGTTGCACTTCCTCCGCCGTCAGGACGTCGGGCAACGTCAGCCACCGCTTCGGCGTGTCGAGCCGCTCGCTGGGATCACTCACGAGGTGGCCCTCGGAAATCAGAAATCGGAAATACGTCCGCACCGCGGAGACGTTTCGCCGGATCGACGCCGGCGCGAGGCCGACGTCCTTCAGGTGATAGACGAAATCGCGCAGGAGGCGCGGGGTCGCCCCCAGCGGCTCGCGAATGCCCTTCGTGCGCGCGTACGTGACGAACCGCCCGACATCGCGAGCGTACGCGTCGGTGGTCCGCGCGGCTGCCCCCTGCTCGAGGGTGAGAAAGTCACTGAACCGCTCGAGCAGAAACGCGCGACTGAACTCGTCGTTGGTGATCATGATCTCGATCGACGCCGTCTGATCACGTACCATGCAATGATCACGATCGCGAGAGCCCCTGCCGCGATCGCCGCGATCGCGCCGGCGCCGCGCAAGCGTGACTGAAGCGCATCCCAATCGCTCCCTACACGGTACGCGATGATCGTGACGACGCCATACCAGATGGCCGAGGCGACAGCGATGGCGAGGGTGGCATGTGTCGGGGAGACGCGAAGCGCGCCGGCGAATGGAGGCACGAGCGCGCGGAGCCCCGGGATGAACCGGCTGAGGAACAACGCGAAGATCCCTCGCCGCTCGTACATCGCTTTCAGGCGTGACTCACTCGCGCCCCCGCCGAATCGCATCATCCAGTCGTGCGCGTACTGCGCCCCGTACCGACGCCCCAGGGCATAGACGAGAAGTGCGCCAGCGACGTTTCCGAGCCACGTCGCCAGGAATGCGCCGGTCAGCGTAGCCTGCCCACGCGCGGCGAGAAATGCCCCAAACGCAACGACGGTGTCCGCGGGCAGTGGCGGAAAGATGTTTTCGGCGGCGGAGACCACCGCCAGCGCGACGTACAGCGCCGCGGGAGGCAGCCCTCCCAGCCAGGTGAGGACGTCCTGCACTCAGCCGCGGGCGAGCGTAACGACCGCGATGCAGGCGAGCCCCTCCCCTCGCCCAACCCATCCCATCCCCTCGTTCGTTTTCCCCTTCACGCTCACGCGCTCGACGTCCAATCCGAGCGCGCCCGCCAGCTTCCCCCGCATCGCATCGCGATGATCGACAATGCGCGGGCGCTCGGCGACGACGCTGACATCGGCGTTCGCCACTCGCCAGCCCATCGCGCGCACACGCTCGACGGCGCGGCGGAGCATCTCGAGCGAGTCGCGGCCGCGATGGGCCGGGTCGCGATCGGAGAACATTTCTCCGATGTCCCCGGCCGCCGCGGCGCCGAGCACCGCGTCGGTGACGGCGTGCGCGACGGCGTCGCCATCAGAGTGTCCGGTGAGGTGCACGTCGCTCGGGATGTCGATGCCGCCGAGGCGCAATGGTCCTCCCGGGGCAAAGCGATGGGAATCGTAGCCGATGCCCGAGCGCGTGCTCACGCCGAGAGGTTCAGGATGCGAATAGCGAGGGCGGCGGCGTTCTTCGCGTTGTCGATTCCGACCGTGCCTACCGGAACGCCGCTCGGCAGCTGCGCGATGGCGAACAGGGCATCGAGCCCATTGAGCGGCCCGGAGGCGAATGGCACTCCGATCACCGGCAGGTCGGTGAGCGCCGAGACGGCGCCTGGAAGCGCGGCGGACAGCCCGGCGCCGGCGATGATGACCCGGAAGCCGCGCGACTTCGCGGTGCGCGCGAGCTCGGCGGTGCGGTCCGGGTCACGGTGTGCACTCGAGACGATGAACTCGTAAGGCACCCGTGCCGCATCGAGCGCCTCGAGCGCCGGCGCCATCTTCGTCTCGTCGGACTTGGAGCCGACGAGGACGAGAACCAGGGGCGTGCGTGCTGGACCGCTCACGCCGCGGCACCGGTCGGCATGATGATCGAGTAGTCCTGCCGCCGCCGCGCCGGCGTGAACCCGGCGTCGAGGATCAGCCGCTCCATTTCCCCCGTCGTCGTCCGGTGCGTCGTGTTGGCGGCCGAGACGACGTTCTCCTCGAGCATGAGCGAGCCGAAGTCGTTGCAGCCGAACCGCAGCGCCAGCTGGCCGATCTTCATCCCCATCGTGACCCAGCTCGATTGCAGATTCGGCACGTTGTCGAGCACGATGCGGCTGATGGCCACGGTGCGGAGGTAGTCGACGGCGTCGGTCTTCTGCATGTGACCGAACTCCGGCGTGTTCTCCGGCTGGAGCGGCCAGCAGATGAAGGCGGTGAATCCCCCCGTTCGTGCCTGCACGTCACGCACGCGCTCGAGATGCTCGAGTCGTTCGGCGAGCGTTTCGCCGATGCCGTACATCATCGTAACCGAGGTTTTCATCCCCTCCTCGTGCGCGAGCTCCATGATCTCCAGCCATCGATCGGCGCCCGCTTTTTTGGGCGCGGCGATGTCCCGAACGCGCTGGACGAGGATCTCGCCCCCTCCACCGGGAATCGAGTCGAGTCCCGCCGCCTGGAGCTCACGGATGACGTCACGTGCCTCCAGCCGAAACAGCTTCGCGAAGAAATCCACTTCGCTCGGTGAGAACCCGTGGATGTGGATCGGGTGGTGCTGCTTGATGTACCGCATCAAGTCGAGGTACCACTCGAACGGGATGTACGGGTTGTGTCCGCCCTGGATGAGAATCTGCACGGCGCCGAGGGCCTTCGCCTCATCGATCTTCGCCCCGATCTGCTCGAAGGAGAGCGTGTAGCCTTCCCCGTGCTTCGGCCGCCGATAGAACGCGCAGAAGCCGCAGTCCGCGACGCAGACGTTCGTGTAGTTGATGTTGCGGTCGACGATGTACGTGACGATCCCGTGCGGGTGCTTCGCCTCACGCACGCGGTCCGCCTCGATGCCGAGCTCGAGCAGCGGGGCGTTCTGATAGAAGTCGAGGAGGTCACGCATAACGGCGGGGATCGAGGGGTCGAGGGGTCTCGGGATCAGGCGGCTGGCAGAAAGGCCAGCGTCCCGTTGGGCACCCGTCCCCGCTCCACCAACCGTCCGAAGAAGGTCGTCAGGCCGGCGAGGTGCGGATACGAGAGCCCGTAATCGAGTCCCGTGAGGTACTCGAGACAGTGATTCTCGGCGACGCCCGTGTGCGCGGCCGCCTGCCGAGCCAGCTCGTCGAGGTGTGCGAGTCCCCAATCGCGCGACTCGATCAGCGCGGCGTGAATGGCGAGCGCCTCCTTCACCGGAGTCGAGCGAAGCGCCACCCACACCGCGAAGACGAACGGGAGGCCCGTCCACCGCTTCCACATCGCGCCGAGGTCGTACACGTGCGGATAGCGAGGCGCTCCGGCCGCGCCCGCGCCCAGAAGGAGGGCCGCGTCGCCAATGACGAGCCGCGCGTCATGCTCCTCCCGCTCGAAGCGGCGGACGTCGCTGAGCTCGGCATCGCCGGGCACGAATCGCGGCGCGCACCGCCAGACGTTCTCGAACAGCAGCTCCAGCAGCGCCACGCTGGTCATGGAGCTGCGGCTCACGAGCACCTGGCGCCCGCCCAGCTCCTCGGCGGGGTGCTGCGAAAAGAGCATGACACTGCGCACCGGCCCGTCGCACGACACCGCGAGGTCGGGCAGCAGCACGTAGCGGCTGGAGTCGCGGGCGTACTCGACCGCAGACACGACGCTGATGTCGAGATCGCCGCGCGCGATCCGGGCATTCAGCTCCGATGGCGTTCCATTGACGAGCGTCGCATCGAGCGTCACGACGCCCCGGTCGATGGCGCCGTACACCGGATAGCAGTTGATGTACGGAATGCGACCCACGCGCATGCTAGGCGGCCTCGGCGGTGGGCGGCGGGTCGAAGCGCCGCAGCTCGCGATAGAACGAATCACGCTCGACCGGGACCTTCCCCGCGCCGCGAATGAGGCGCACGAGCTCGTCGAGCGGTATGCTCTCGGGAGTGTGCGCGCCCGCCTCGTGATAGATCTTCTCGCGCACGACCGTGCCTTCGAGGTCGTTGACGCCGAAGGACAAGGCGACCTGCGACAGCGCGGTCGTGACCATGATCCAGTGCGTCTTCACGTGCGCGATGTTGTCGAGGTACAGGCGTCCGACGGCGAGGTTTCTCAGGTCGTCGAAGCCGGTCGTCGCGGTGCCGGCGCGACCGAGCCGATCGCCCAGCTCGTTGTGATCGGGGTGATACGCGAGCGGGATGTAGGCGAGGAAGCCGCCGGTTTCATCCTGGAGCTCGCGCAGCATCGTGAGATGCGCGATGCGGTCCTCGATCGACTCCACGTGCCCGTACAGCATCGTGCAGTTCGAGCGAATGCCCATCCGATGCGCGACGCGATGGACCTCGATCCAGTCCTCGGCGGCGAGCTTCTTCTCGGCGATCGTCGCGCGAACGCCCTCGCTGAAGACTTCGGCGCCCCCGCCCGGCATGGTATCGAGCCCTGCCTCGCGAAGTGCCGCCAGCACGTCGCCGATCGACATCTTCTCGATGCGCGCGATGTGGGCGATTTCCACCGCCGTGAGCGCCTTGATGTGCACCTCGGGGTGACGCTCCTTGAGACCGCGGAACATCTCGGCGTAGTACGCGAGGCCCGCCTGCATGTCGAGCCCGCCGACGATGTGAAACTCGCGCACGTACGGATTCGCTGCCGCCTCGGCGTACGCCTGCTCCATGGTATAGCGGTAAGCCCCGTCTTCCTTCGGCAGGCGCGCATAGGAGCAAAACACGCACGTCTTGCGAAGAATGCAGACGTTCGTGGGGTTGATGTGCTGGTTCGCCGCGAAATACACTTGATCGCCGTGCAGCGAGCGGTTGGCGGTGTCGGCCAGCACGCCCACGCCCTGCAGATCGGGCGTGCGGAACAGGTACGCTCCCTCATCCGGCGAGAGGCGGTCGCCTGCCGCAACCTTGTCGGCGATGGGTTGCAGCGCCGGGTCGCGCAGCAGCGCTCGGTTGATGTCGCGGCCCGAGGCGGCGCTCATTCGGAGAAGCGACGCACGGCGAGCGTCACGTTGTGGCCGCCGAACCCAAAGCTGTTGCTCAGCGCCGCCGTGACGGCGCGAGACGCGGCCGCATTCGGCGTGTAGTTGAGATCGCACTCCGGATCGGGCGTCTCGTAGTTGATCGTCGGCGGGATCATGCTCTCGCACACGGCAAGCGAGCTGAAGATGAACTCCACGGCGCCGGCGGCGCCGAGCATGTGTCCGGTCGCCGACTTGGTCGAGCTGACGTTGAGCTGCCTCGCGTGGTCGTTGAACACCGCCTTGATCGCCTTCGTCTCATTGAGATCGTTGGCCGGCGTGCTCGTGCCGTGGGCGTTGATGTATTGTACATCGCTCGGCTTCAGGCCGGCGTCCTGCATCGCCCGCCGCATGGCGCGCTGCGCGCCTTCGCCATCGGGGGCCGGCGCGGTGAGGTGATAGGCATCCCCGGTGGCGCCGTAGCCGACGATCTCGGCATAGATCCGCGCGCCGCGCGACCGGGCGTGCTCGAGCTCTTCGAGGACGACAACCCCCGATCCTTCCCCCATGACGAATCCGTCTCGCGTGGCGTCGAAGGGGCGGGAGGCCGTTTCCGGCGTGTCGTTGCGCTCGGACAGGGCCTTCATGTTGGCGAAGCCACCGATGGCCATGGGCGTCACCGTCGCCTCGGCGCCGCCACTCAGGATGATGTCGGCATCCCCGTACTGGATCATCCGGAACGCGTCGCCGATGGCGTGAGCGCTCGTGGCGCACGCCGAGACGGTCGCGTAATTGGGGCCCTTGGCGTTGAAGCGCATCGACACGATCCCCGCGGCGATGTCGGCGATGAACATCGGGATGAAGAAGGGCGAGATCTTCGAGGGTCCTCGCTCCTTGTACACGTCGTGCTGCTCCTCGAACGACCGCAGGCCCCCGATCCCGCTGCCGATGATGACGCCGGTCCGCTCGGGATCGTAGCCATTGCCCTCGCCGAATCCGGCATCCTGCATGGCCTGGACGGCGGCGGCCACGGCGTACTGCGTGTAGGGATCGGCGCGCTTCGCTTCCTTCCGGTCCATGAACACGACCGGATCGAACCCCTTCACCTCGGCGGCGAACCGCACCGGGAATTTCGCCGGATCGAACTTCGTGATCGGTCCCGCCCCCGACTTTCCCGCCAGGAGGGAACGCCAAGTCGTCGCCACGTCGTTGCCGACAGGCGTGAGGCATCCGAACCCCGTGACGACGACCCGACGTCGCATCAGCCCTTTACCTTCTCCCGGAGGTAATTCATCGCATCGCCCACGGTGCGCATCTTCTCCGCGTCCTCGTCGGGGATGTCGATGTTGAATTCCTTCTCGAACGCCATCACGAGCTCGACGGTATCCAGACTGTCGGCGCCGAGATCTTCCATGAAGCTCGCTTCATTGGTGAGCTTCTCGCGCTCGACTCCAAGCTCCTCTACGATGATGTCCTTGACCTTGTCCTGGAGATCGGGCATTGGAGGTGACTCCTCACGGGTTGAAGGTACGATCCGATTGCGGATTGCGGACTCCGGACTGCGCAATCCCTCTTAAACTTACATCACCATGCCACCGTCCACCACGAACACCTGCCCCGTGATGTACGCGGCATGCTCGGACGCGAGAAAGGCCGCGACGCCGGCGATGTCCTTGGGTGTCCCCAGCCGCTCGAGCGGGATCTGCGCGCTGAGCGCCGCCCGGGCCTCGGCGGTCAACGCCGA
Source organism: Gemmatimonadaceae bacterium (assembly GCA_025931335.1). Taxonomy (GTDB): domain Bacteria; phylum Gemmatimonadota; class Gemmatimonadetes; order Gemmatimonadales; family Gemmatimonadaceae; genus JAICNG01. The sequence goes on from JAICNG010000015.1 coordinate 49,283, forward strand.
CGTCATGTCGGTCTCGATGAAGCCCGGGGCGATGACGTTCGCCAGGATGTTGCGCGACGCGAACTCCTTTGCGACCGACTTCGTGAATCCGATCAATCCCGCCTTGCTCGCTGCGTAGTTGGACTGCCCCTTGTTCCCAATGAGGCCGACGACGCTCGAGATGTTGATGATGCGTCCCCATCGGCGCTTCATCATGCCACGTGCCGCGGCGCGCACCGATGCGAATGCGCCCCGGAGGTTCGCGGTGAGCACCGCATCCCAATCGTCATCCTTGAGGCGGAGGAGGATGTTGTCCCTGGTGAGCCCGGCATTGTTGACGAGAATGTCGAGCGATCCGAAATCGCGTTCGACGGATTCGATGAGCGTCGTCACCTGACCGGTGTCGGCGACATCGGCGGCATAGCCGCGCGACTCACCGCCGATCACCCCCGCCACCTCCGACGCCCGGCCGCCATCGCGTCCCACGATGGCAACGCGTGCGCCGCACCCCGCCATGGTGGCCGCGATCTCGCGCCCGATGCCGCGTGTACTGCCCGTGACGAGCGCGACGCGGCCGCTCAGGTCAATTCGCATCAGCTCACCATCTGCAAGAGCTGTTCGACTTCCGCCGCGGTCCCGCAGGTGGCGGATTGGACGTGCGGCGTGATGCGCCTGGTGAGATTCGTGAGCACGTTCCCTGGTCCCATCTCCACGAAGAGGGCGTCGGGGTGCGCGGCGGCGAGACCCCGGACCACGTTCGTCCACCGTACCGGCGAGGTCAGCTGCTCGAGCAGCAGGCGTCGCGCGTCGCTCACCTGCGTGACCGCCTGCCCGCTGACGTTGCTGAACACCGGAAAGGCGGGCGCCCTGAACTCCACGTCGTGCAGCGCCTGCGACAATCCGTCACGCGCCACGTCCATCAGCGGCGAATGGAACGCGCCGCTGACCTTGAGGCGCACCGCACGCTTCGCGCCTAGCTCCTTCGCCAGCTCCATGGCGCGTTCGACCGCCGCGATCTCGCCGGAGATCACGAGCTGCTCGGGCGTATTGTAGTTCGCCGGAACCACGCAGGCGCCGTCAACCGAGGCGCGCCGGCACGCGTCCTCGACCTTCGCTTCATCGAGGCCGAGAATCGCCGCCATCGTCCCGGGGCGCTTGAGGCCGCTATCGTGCATGAGCTCCCCGCGTCGCCGAATGAGCATCGCGGCGTCGCCGAGGGCGAGGGACCCGGCTGCGTGGTACGCCGTGAACTCGCCCAGGGAATGGCCGGCGGCCGCACGAACGCGCGGAGCGATCCGCTCCCTGGTCATCGCCCAGACTGCGGCCCCATGTGCGAGCAAGGCGGGTTGCGCATTCTGCGTTGCCGTCAGCTGATCCTCGGGCCCATCGAAGGCGAGGGATGAGAGCGACACGCCAAGTGCCCCGTCCACCAGGTCGAAAACGCGGCGCGCGTGTGCCGACGTGTTCGCGAGGTCCTTGGCCATCCCCGGCTTCTGAGATCCCTGCCCAGGGAAGAGGAGCACGACGTCCATGCGCGAGCTAAAAGCGAACGACGGTGGAGGCCCAGGTGAAGCCGGCGCCGAAGGCGACCATCAACACCGTCGCGCCTTCGCCAATCCGTCCGGTCTCGAAGGCTTCGTCCAGCGAGATGGGTATCGAGGCCGACGACGTGTTCCCATACCGATCCACGTTCACGTACACCTTGTCCATCGAAATGCCCGCGTGTTTCGCCGTCGCCTCGATGATTCGCACGTTCGCCTGATGCGGGATGAGGAGGTCGATGTCCTTCCCGGTGAGCCGAGCGGCGTCGAGCGCCCGGTCGCACGCCTCGGCCATCGAGCGGACGGCGTGCTTGAAGACTTCGCGCCCAGCCATCTTCACGAAGTGCGAGCGATCCATGAGGATCGCCTCCGTGATCGGAACGGTCGCGCCGCCGTGAGGCCGGTAAAGCAGCTCCGCGAGCGTGCCATCGCTTCGCATGAAGCTGCTCAGGATTCCCTTGTGCTGCTTCGACCGCCGGAGTACGGTGGCTCCGGCCCCGTCCCCGAACAGCACGCACGTCGAACGATCCGTCCAGTCGACGATGGAGCTCATCTTCTCGGACGCGACCACGAGGATGGTTTCCGCGGCGCCGGTCGCGATCATCCCTTCAGCGACGCCCAGGCCGTACAGCCATCCCGAGCAGGCGGCGGAGAGGTCAAAGGCGGCGGCTCGTGTGGCGCCAAGCTCGGCCTGAATGTCGACCGCGGTCGCCGGGAGCAACCGGTCGGGTGTGGCAGTGCTGAGGAGGATGGCGTCCACCTCGCCGGCGTGCACGCCGGCTCGCTCCATCGCGATGCGTGAGGCCTCGGAGCCGAGCGAGCACGTCGTCTCGCCGTCACGGGCGATGTGCCGCTCGACGATCCCCGTACGCTCGACGATCCATTCGTGCGACGTCTCCAGCCCGATCGCCGCGAAGTCGTGATTCGTCATCACGTGCGCCGGCACGGCTCGGCCGGTGCTGACCAACTGCCCGAGTGGACGTTTCACGCGGTCTCCTTCCCCGTTTGCGACAGCCGCCGGCCGATGTGCTCCGTCATTCGCGACTCCACCGCGCGCAGGGCGACCAGAATGGCGTTCTTGATGGCGTTCGGTGATGACTTGCCGTGCGAGATGATGCTCACGCCTCGCACACCGAGCAGCGGGGCGCCCCCGTGCTCGGAGTAGTCGAACTCCTTCGAGAAGGCGCGACGAAGCTGCACGGGATCGATACCGGACCGCGCGAGCAGCGCCAGAATCATCGGTGGAACCGACTCGTAGAACTTGAGCAGGACGTTTCCCACGAATCCGTCGCAGACGACAACATCAATCGGGCCGCGGTCGGTCGCCCCGGTGAGAATGTCGCGCCCTTCGACGTTTCCCTGGAAATTGAGGTCCGACTCCAGGAGCATCTGGTGGGCCTCCTTCACGGCCGCATTCCCCTTCTCCGCTTCCTCACCGATGCTGAGCAATCCCACCGACGGGTTGCTGCGCCCGAGAATATCCTCCGCGTACGTCGCGCCGAGGCGGGCGAACTGCACCAGCTCTTCCGAGGTGGAGTCGACGTTGGCACCCGCATCCAGCACCACGACGGGATGGTTCACCGTCGGGAAGACCGTGCCGATCGCCGGGCGGGTGAGGCCGTCGTGGAGCTTCAGAATCAACGTGGACGCCGCCATCTGGGCGCCGGTGTTCCCCGCCGAGACGAACGCGTCGGATTCCCCCGCCGCCTGGAGCTTGAGCCCTACCGCCATGGAGCTGTTCGACTTCGCGCGCAGCACGGCGGCGGGCTTGTCGGACATCTCGACGACTTGTGGGGCGTCGATGACGGTGAGGCGTTTGCGGGGTGCCTGATCGTGCGCGAGCTGGGCGGCCAGCTCGCGCTCGATGTCCTCAGTGCGCCCGACGAGTTGGAGAGAATGAGCCGCATCGAGCTCGCCCAGCGCGAGCAACGCGCCGGCGATGGTCGCGTGAGGCGCGTGGTCGCCGCCCATGGCGTCCAGCGCGATGCGCGCCAAGGATCAGCCTTCCCTTGCCGCGACCCGCTGCTTCCCTGCGTAGAATCCGCACTCGTGACACACGCGATGCGGACGCTTCATGCTCCCGCACTTCGGGCACTGCTGCATGACGATGGCGGGCGCCGCCTTGTGTGTGTTGCGTGCGCGCTTCTTCCGCTTGCTCGTCCGTCGCTTCGGAACGGCCATGGTGAGGTAGAACTCGGTAAGAGGGTATCGCTCAACGGGCTTCGCCGCGAAGCCTTCGCAGCGCATCCCAGCGGGTATCGACTTCAGGTTCACACGTGCAGGCGGCCGTATTGAGATCGGCCCCGCACCGGGCGCACAGCCCCTTGCAGTCCTCGCGACAGAGCGCGAAGGTCGGCGCGCTCAGCAGCCATTGTTCACGGATCGCCGGACGGAGATCCACTTGCTGCGCTCCGGCCGGGAGCGCGAAGACGTCGGGATCCTCGGTTTCCGCATCGTCCGTCTCGGCGAAGATGAAGTGCACATCCTCGCGCACGGGAGCGGAGAGTCCCGTGAGGCACCGGCGGCACGCACCTTCGACCACTCCCTCGATGCGACCGCTCCAGTAGTAGCGTCCGGCGCCGGCCGACGAGAGGCGACCGGTCGCATGGACGGCCGACTCGGGCTTCGGATCTCCCTCCTGCCACACGCGGTCGTCTCTCGAGAGAAGCCCGTCGACCCGCGCGGCGTGCTCCTGCAGGGCACCAATGTCGAAGGACAGCATAGCCACGAAAAATACCCGGGCTGTCCGAGTGGGTCAAGTCAGCGAGTGGCAGCAAGTTACCGACGAACATCCCCCCACGCGTCACGAGCAGGCCTTGAGCATCCCGCGCCGCACGCGTTGGGGGTCGTCGATCTCGCGGAAGAAGTCGGCGTAGTATCGACGTGCCCGCTCGCGATGATCGGATTCGAGCGGCCCCAGGTCGTACAGGGCGTCGATCGCGGCCCGGTGCTGGCGGAAGCGCGCGAAGATCGCCTCGAAGTCCTCCACCGCACCGCAGTAGCCCGCGTACAGGCGCTCCTTCACACTCCGGATCCGGAGCGAGGTGTCTGGGGCTGCATACCGGGTGGCGATCACTCCCGACCAGTCGAAGTCGTAGGGCACAGGTACCAGCCGGCCCGCGGAATCGGCGAGCAACATCATGTTGTGCAAGGCCCGGATGGACCAATCGGTGTTGCCGATGAAGTACTGGAAGACGGCCACAAACACGGTGTGGGCGGGATCGAGCCGCGCGATCGGTGCGCCGGTGTCCTCGACGACGCGCATGCGATGCCGCTCGGCGAGCCGCCGCTCATCCTCGATGAGGACGGCATAGCGTGTGACCGGCTTCTCGCGACCGGCGGCGTCCTCATACGTGATGCGCGCCAGCCGGGTGCGCAGGCTCAGGTCGGTGAGCAGCGCGTACGCCTGGTAGATGAGGTACTCCTGGAGCACGTACTGTTCGTACTGGTCGGAATTGCGGCAGTGCGTGACGAGCTTGATACGGCGCTCCCCTTCGAACAGAGTGCCCCGGCCCGCGCGCCGTCCGATGGACAGGCGGAGGGGAGGAAAGGCGCACACGGACGGGCGCCGTCGAAAAATGCCGCGCGTGCGCAGCTCGACCGCGACGCTGTCCACGCCGCCATTCGGCAGCGGGATGCGCGCGATCGCGTCGTGTTTCTTCCGCTCGTCACCGCGATCACGCAACAGCGTGCGGAAATCGGTGCGCAGGGTGAGCTCGAGCGGTGCCTGGGACGCAAACAGCGATGCAGGCGCCGCGCTCGCGGCGTCCTGCGCGATGGCCACACCATGCCCGCCGAGGACGGCGAGCACGCCGCCGAGCGTCAGCCGC
>JAICNG010000095.1 GCA_025931335.1 Gemmatimonadaceae bacterium
CCGTCCAGGTTCATCGCCTCGTACGCTCCCAGCGCGATCATGGCGTCGGCGAGCTCCTCGAGCGTCATGCCAACGCTCGCCTGCTGTCGCCCATCGACGGCGACGAGGTAGAGCGTGGCGCTGTCCCGCGAGATGCCTAACGCCGACCGCGGGTGACGAGCGCGGGAGAATCGGGGCACCGTGCCCTCGACGGAGTCTGCGGCGAGCGCCACGTTGCGCCCCGCGTCGATGATGCGCGGCCACCCGCCGACCAGCGTGGACAGCGGACCGCGATCGGGAACAAGCCGGGTGATCACGTCGACCCGGTCGCCCGAACGCAGTCGCTCCACCACCGATCGCACCGATCCACTCGCGACGAGGACGGCACCCTGCTCCGATGGCGCCGCGTCGAGTCCCGGCGTGGCGTTGGTGTCCACCCGGTAGTGCGCGGTGTCACCCCGTCCGCCGACCTTGAGCAACGCGACGTGCACGATGGAATCGCTGGACTTCGGCGCCGTGGTCGGATCGAACCATGGCGTGAGGAGCGCCAGCGCGCCGGGCGCGCTCGCGTTGATCGCCGAGAGCGGCCACTCGCCACTCGGCGTTCGCACCGATCCCTGCAAGTGAAAGCGGTCGAGCACCGGCGCGCCCCTGGCGGTGATCCCGAATTGCGTGTGGACGTTGTCGAATGCATCGAAGGGCGACTCGGTCACCGTCACCGCCTTCACGATCTCGCCATCGATGACGACGTTGGATTCGGTGGCGCCCGTTCCACCGCGGAGGTCGAAGAAGTCGGCGTTGAGCACCCCCACGACGTCGATCCCTTCGTGTCGCAGCCGGCGCGAGATGGCGGACGGCCGCTCACGGCCGACGAGCTGGTCGCAGGCGCGAAGCCCCCGCACCTGGAGGTCCGGTCGCCTGAGATCGACCTCGAGTACGGAAAGAACCCAGGGGCCGCCGCTCCGGACGATCTTCCGGAAGGTCACCCCGGGGCCCACCTGACGTGTGCTAACCGAATCACCGACCGTCGGTTGCGCGCTCGCAGCCGGGGTGGGACCGCCCAGGGTGACCAACAGCGCGGCGAGGGTGGTCCCTGCATTGTTGACACAGCGCAACAGCCACCCTAACGTCGGCGCAACCGCGGTACGTCTCCACCCTTTCCGCGAGATCACCATGCGAATTCCCTCGTCAGTTCTTTCCCTGCTGTCAGCGATCGCCGTGATGATCGCGATCCCCACCGTCGGCGAAGCCCAGCTGACGATCACCCTCGAAGGCTCCGTGCGCAACACGTCTGGCGAGCCAGTCGCCGGCGCTGTGGTCGGCGTCGTGAATCCCGCGACGAACGAGCGCCGCGGGGTCAATACCAACGACGTCGGCCGGTTCCGCTTCCTCGGTCTCGCACCCGGACGATACGAGGTCACCGTTCGCGCGATCAACTACGAGCAGAAGAGCCAGATGGTCGAGCTATTGCTCGGCCAGCGCGCGAACCTGGTGTTCGACTTGCAGCCGGCGGCGACACAACTGGCGGCCGTCGCCGTCACCGCCGACCGCACGACGACGGTCGAGGTGCAGCGAACGTCGGTGTCGGCGCCGGTCGTGCAGCAGATGATCGAGCAGCTGCCGACGATCGACCGGAACATCATGACGCTCGCCGCCGTGACGCCGGGCGTACGAGGCTTCGCGCCACAGGCGGGGCGTGCCCTTCCGTCAGCGGGAGCGATGCCCGAGCTGCGCTTCAGCAACTTCTATCTCGATGGCATCGAGCTGAAGAGCCTCTTCAACGGCAACCTCGTCGGCATTCCCCAGACGGGCGCGCCGGTGCCGCAGGAGGCGATCCAGGAGTTCCGCGTCTTCATCAATCCGTACGATGCCGAGTATTCCCATGCCGGTGCGTACGTGATCAGCGCGGAGTCGAACCGCGGGACGAACGACACGAAGGGCGCAGTGTTCGGCTTCTTCCAGGACAAGTCGATGGTCGCGCGGACGAACTTCCAGACGACGACTCCCGACTTCAACCGGATGCAGCTCGGCGCCAACATCAGCGGTCCAATTCAGCGGGACCGCTTCTTTTATGCGGTCAATTACGAGGTGACGGACAGCGACAACTTTATCGACGTCGTGCCCGGGCGGCCCTCGGGTAACCCTGGTGTGTGGGATGCGCTTCGTGGCTCGTTCAAGGCGCCGACGCTCAATCACACCGGCTTCCTTCGCGGAACGTACACCTCGAGCGAAAGGAACACGTTCGACGTGTCCTGGTCGACACGCTTTCTGTCGGGCGAGTCCAACTTCGGTGGTACGGTGGCGCGCAATGGCGGGATCGATCAGTCGTACTTCATCAACGTCGCCCAGCTCCGGCACCGTTATCTGCCCTCACCCAGTCTGCTGAACGAGCTCAGCCTCCAGATGGTGAAGTGGCACCACGATGAAGGGATGTTGGTCGAACGAGAGCAGCGGGTGTACCCCAGCGTTATCCAGGGAACGGCGACGTTCCCGCTCGAGCTGAACGAAACGCACCTGCGTCTCATCAACCGGCTCACCTACACGAAGGACAATTGGGGCGGCTCGCACGCGTTCAAGCTCGGCGCCGAAGTGAGCCGCATCAACGCCGATCAGTTCTCGCCGAACTTCCGGATGGGAAGCTTCCGCTTCACGACGGACACGAGCACCAATCCCAACCAGGCGACGATCGGCATCGGCTATCAGGACCGGGACGGCGTGACCGATGCCAAGGCGGAGCTGAGCGGGTGGATCACCGGGTTCTATCTCAACGACGAGTGGCGGCCGACCGCGACGCTGACCGTCAACCTCGGGCTGCGCTACGACGCCGAGATCAACACGCTCAACAATGATTTCACCGTGCCGTGGGCGAGCGACACGGCGATCACGAACAAGGCGGCGCTCGCCAACTACATCAATCGTGGCGACCGCAAGAACGACCTGAACAACCTGTCGCCGCGCATCTCGTTCTCCTGGGACCCGATCGGGACGAACCGCACGTTCATTCGCGGCGGCTTTGGCGTGATCTACGATCGCGTCGCGAGCTTCATTGGATTCCAGGAGCGGCTGGCGGCTGCCTGGCGGAGCTACACGATCACCAATCCGGCCACGATGGACGTCGCCGTCCTTCGCGCCCAGGTCATCGCCGGAACGGTGCCGTCGACGCCGAACATCATTCTGGTCAAGAACAAGATGGAGGCGCCCGAGAACCGGCAAATGTCGATCGGCCTCGGCCACCAGTTCTCGGAGGACCTCGCACTGAACGTGGACTACGTGCATCAGGACGTGCGGCATCTGTATAACCGGCTCAACGCCAACTATCTCGAAACTGCAGATCCTCCTCCGAACACGCGAGTCCTTACGGCAAACTATGGTGACATCGTGCTGTGGGATGACTTCGCGCGGGCAAAGTACGACGCCGTGATGCTGTCGATGAACTACCGGCGTGGTCGCTTGCTCACGAACCTCGCGTATACCCTCGGGTTCGCGAAGGCGGACTACGATGCCGTCACAGCGCCTGCATTCGCGTTCCGCAGCGCGTACAACATGCAGCGGACGGCGGGCGACGAGCGGCACCGCATCGTGTTGTCGGAGGTCGCCGACTTCGCGTGGCTGGGCGGGCTTCAGGTCGCGGGGATCGTCACGCTCGCCAGCCCACGTCCCTTTACGGCGTTCATTGGCCAGGACCTCAACTTCGACAACGATTTCACGGACGATTTCTTCCCCGACGGCAGCCCGACGGGTGAGCGCAACATTCGCCCGTCCAATGCGTGGAAGAACTGGTATCGCAACGTGGACATCCGGCTCGGCAAGTCCCTGTTCGCCGCTCAGGGGGGCACCGTGCGCCTAACGGCCGAGGTGTTCAACGTCTTCAATACCGACAACGTGGCGAGTTATGGCGGGCGACAGAAGACGGCCGCCGGCGTCGCCATCACGAACTTCGGCCAGCCCACCGGTGCATTCGGTGCGCGGCGCGCACAGGTGGGGGCGAGAGTCGAGTTCTAGAAGCCGAATGGGGAACGCGGAATGAGGACTGAGGAGTGAGGGAATCGATTGGGTAGGTTCTCGTCAGTCGATTTCCTCACTCCTCAGTCCTCATTCCTCAGCGGTATATCAAGTACGGCTGCCTCTTCACGGCAAACTCCCTCGCCTCGATCTCCCAGCGCGCGAGCAGCTCGTCCACCTTCCCCGCGTCAACCGCCGCTCGCAGCTCATCGCTCCCCGACAACCGGTCGATCGAGCCCACACGCCATTGCCATTCGTTCGGATGCCGTGCGCGGATCGCCTGGAGCATGCGGGCCCCGACTGTGATCGGACGCACGCGATCCCGATCGAGCAGCACCACCTCGATCATTGGAATCGTCAAGCCTCCGTGCTTCATTCCCTCGGCGATGGTCCGGGAGGTGGAGTCGAAGCGGACGCCCGGCATGCGCTGGGCGTTCAGCTCGCGCGCGATCGCTCCCGCGTCGGTGAGCCAGGGAGCGCCCACGACACGGAAGGGGCGATCCGTTCCGCGACCTTCGCTGAGGTTGGTCCCCTCGAAGAACACCGTTCCCGTGTACAAAATGGTCGCGTCCATGTCACGCAGGTTCGGCGACGGACGCACCCACGGGATGCCGGTCGCCTCCCACCACATGTCGCGCCGATAATTCTGCATCGGCACCACGGTGACCGTTGCCTTCACCAGGCCGGTTCCCACGAGATAGCGGAGGAGCTCGCCAGGCGTTAGGCCGTAGCGCATCGGCACCGGGTGGAGGCCGACGAACGAGGCGAACTGCGGCTTGAGGAGACCACCCTCCACGCGGTCAGCGCGGATGGGATTGGGCCGATCGAGAACGATGAATGGTTTTCCGACCTTGGCCGCCGCCTCGGCGGCGAGTACCATGGTCCATTCGTAGGTGTAGACCCGGGCGCCAACATCCTGGATGTCGTAGAGGAGAACATCGATGTTCTCGAGCATCTGAGGGGTGGGTACCCGTGTCTCGCCGTACAGGGAGAAGATCGGGACGCCGGTGGCCGAGTCGACGGTGGTCGCGATGTGGACGCCTGCTTCCGCGGCACCGCGCAGACCGTGCTCGGGCCCATAGAGCGCGGTGAGCTGCACGCCGGGAGCACGATGGAGCAGGTCGATCGTGCTCGTTCCGCTGCGGTCTCGTCCCGAGTGGTTGGTGATGAGCCCGACGCGCTTGCCCGAGACGAGGTGCAGCGAGTCGCGCAGCAAGACCTCGACGCCGGGAACGACGCCACCGGTCGCGGGCGTCGCCGGAATGCTCGAGGACGCGCATCCGGAGGTGGAGGCGAGGGTCGCGACGAGCACCGGCAGTGCGACGATACGAAGGAGATCGCGAATCATGAGACGGAGTGAGTTCGGGACACGTGCAGGAGCGCAGGATAATACGGCGCGGTACCGCGAAGCGCACCTCACCGAGAACGTCGCTGCATGTTGACTCTTCTGAAGCTCCTGCAGTCGCTCATCAAGGCGCTGCACTCCGAGGGCACACCGGCCCAGGTGGCGGCCGGCGTCGCGCTCGGTGCCGCGCTCGGGCTCACGCCCCTCGTCAACCTTCACAACCTGCTCATCGTGGCGCTCATCCTCGTTCTGAACGTCTCGATCGGTGGCGCGCTGCTTGGCTGGGCGCTGTTTCTGCCGCTCGGCTTTCTCCTCGACCCGCTCTTCCATCGGCTCGGTCGGCAGCTGCTGCTCGACACCCCGGCGCTGACCCCGATATGGACGAGCTGGTTCAACTCCCCGGTGCTCCCGTACACGAACTTCAACAACACGATCGTCCTGGGAAGTCTGGTCGCCTGGCTCGCGCTCTGGCTGCCGATATTCTTCGCCGCTCGGTATGGTGTCACGCGGTACCGGGCCACACTCGGCGAGCGCGTGCGCCAATCCCGGTTCTACCAGGCCGTGACCGCCTCCAAGGCATACAATGTCTACAGCTGGTTCCGACCGGACTGATCGCGCGCCTGAAGGCGCGGCGGACGCATCACGTCCCGGCACGTCGCCACCGACCCCGGACGCCCCGCCGAAACGGGTGCGCCTCGTGCGCTGGCAGGGGCTAGTCCCGCTCGTGCTGCTCCTCCTGCTCGTCGTGTTGTTCTGGCTGCTCTTCGGCGATCGTGTCGTCAGGGAGACGGCCTCCGAGGCAGCAACGAAGGCGCTCGGCACACAGGTGGACATCGCCACGCTCGAGGTGCGAGAAGGGGAGAGCTCCATCGAGCTGCGTGGGCTGGCGATCGCGGATCCCTTCGACCTGCGTCGCAACCTCATCGCCGCCGAGCGAATTCGCGTCGAGCTGGATGCGGGGCCGCTCCTCGAGAAGAAACTGATCATCCGCCGACTCGCCATCGGCGGCGTGCGCCTTGGCACGTCGCGCGCGGAGCCGGCACGTCGCGTTGACGACAACGGTTTCGCGGCGACGACGATGCGCAACGTGCGGGAGTGGGTCGCGACGTACCGCCATCCCGTGCTCGCGCTCACGCCGATCGACACCATTCGCCAAATCGTGCTCGACCCCACGCAGTTGGGGACAGTGCGTGCGGCGACCGCGCTCGCGGCCCGCGCCGACTCGGTGCGCGGCGCGCTCGAGGGGGGATGGCGCGCGCTCGAGCTCCGCACGGTCTTCGACTCGTCGGAGGCACTCGTCAGGCGACTGGCGGGCGCAAACCCGCGCACCCTGGGTCTCGACGGCACGCGACGCGCCCTGACGGACATTCGCCGTGCCGTCCGGCAGATCGACGAGACCAAGGACCGCGTGGAGGCTCTGCATCGGGACGCCCGGGCCGGCATCGCCGTTTTGGATACAGGGCTCAGCTCGCTCAACGAGGCGCGCCGCGCGGACTACGCCTTCGCGCGCGGGCTGCTGAAGATCCCGTCACTCGAGGGTCCCGACATTGGCGGCGCGCTGTTTGGTCCCGTCACGCTCGATCGATATCAGCGCGTGGTGTACTGGGCAGAGTTGGCGCAGCGGTACATGCCCCCGGGATTGCGACCGCATGCGCGCGATGGTCCGGAGCGGCTCCGGGCGGCGGGGGCGACGGTCGCCTTTCCACGAGCGAGGCAGCGTCCGGATTTTCATCTTCAGGCTGGTGAGCTGGATTTCGTGCTGCCGAGCGGTGCGGCGAGGGGTGAATTCGTGGCGCGACTCAGCGACCTAACGACCGCGCCCGCACTCGTCGGCAGACCGATGCGATTCTCCGCCCGCCGTGACGCCGCCGGCACCGGTATCGGGGATCTGCAGGTCGCAGGGCTCATCGACCACACCGCCGGTCGCGTCCGTGATTCGGTGAGCGCGGTCGGCACCGGCATTGCGCTCCCGGGGTTCGCGCTTCCCGGACTCCCGCTGCGGGTGGAGCCGGGAACGGGAACGAGTCGGCTCGACTTCGTGCGAGGCGGCGATCGCGTGGCCGCGCGCTGGACGATTCGAGCGGCCGATGTGCGGTGGCTGCCCGATTCGGCACGTACTCGCACGCTCAACCCGCTGGAGTCGCTCGTCGCGCGGGTGGTGGCCGGGCTGCGCGACCTCGAAGTCACGGCGAATCTCACCGGGGACATTCACTCCCCGTCGATCTCGATCAGCTCCAACCTCGACCGGACAGTGGCCGCACGCGTTCGCGAGGTGGCGGGGGAAGAGATCGCGCGCGCAGAGGCCCGCGCTCGGGCGGCGGTCGACAGCATCGTCAACGAGCGGGTCGCGCCAGTGCGAGCGCGCGTCACAGAGGTGCGGGCGGAGTCCGAGCGTCGCATCGAAGAGGCGCGGGCGCGCCTCGCCGAGGAACGCCAGCGGTTGCAGGCCCAGCTCGAGACGCTTACCGGCGGACTCCCGCTGCCTCGCGGATAGACCAAGTGCCGCCGGAGGGAGGCCCTGCCGGCGGCACGGTTGTCGGCTGCATTGGAACCCGTCAGAAGCGGATGGTCAGTCCAGCCGCGACGGCCACGTCGTTGCGTGTCTTCGCGTCGCCACCGCCCGTGAGCGGCTTGAAGCGAGAGACGTAGTCCCGGCCCTCGATGCGGACGCCGAACTGTCCGAACCCGAACTCGCCGCCTAACGCCCCGTATCCGGCGATGTTGGTTTTCGCATCGACGTCGAGATCGCGGTAGTCATACGTCCGGCCGCCGACGCCGAGGCCGAGGAAGGGAGTGAACTCCCACGACGTGCGCTGAATCCACGCCGGCGCGCGCAGCTCGGCGCCCACGTCGTACTGGAGCAGATCGATGGTCTCACCAACACTGACCCGGTCTTCCGTCGGGGACCATCCCAGCGTTCCCGTGATCGCGAGCTGTGGAATCACGCGGTAGGATGCCTGTGCGCCGACGAGAATCGCGTCCTTCAGGAGGTCGCGTTGATCGCCGGTGGGCAGGTACGCGCCGACGTACGGGCGGATCTCGAACTTCCCCGACGCCGGGGCCTGCGCCCCGAGGGGGTTCGCGATGGCGAGCGCGACCAGCGCCGCCCCGCCCAGGACGCGTGAAACAGGTGAACGAGTGCCTGACATGGTACAACCTCCGTACAAGGGAAAACGTGATCATGCGACGTTGTACGGAGGAGTAACATTCATATATGAAGTATTGTTCCAAATGAAAGCGCTACCTCACCCCGGACAGCATTCGGGCGAGGACAGCCCGGTCCCGGGCTGGAATGGAGGCGGCGAACTCCTCCTCGACGCGCTTCATCGCTCGGCCACCGGCGGCGGCGCGCTCCTCGCCCAGGCGGGTGATTGCGGCGCGGACGCTGCGGCGGTCGGTCGGGTCATCCACCCGGCGGACGAGGCCGTCGGCTTCGAGACGATCGATGAGCTGCGTCATGTTGGATCGCACACAACTCTGACGCGCCGCCAGCTCGCTCAGCGCCAGCGGCTCGCCGGCGCGGGCAAGCTCGGAAACGACGCCGTATTTCGCCATCGACAACCCGACTTCCGCCAGGGCGCTCTCGAGCCGATGCTCGAGCGCACGCGCGGCCTCGAGGAGCGAGAACATGACCGGGTCGGCCTTGCCGGCGGGACGATTCATAGCTGAACAGAGCGCCTTGGCGATGGCGATGTCAAGTCAGGAGAGGAATGCGCAATGAGAAAAGAGGAGCGAGGAAATCGATTTCCTCACTCCTCTTTTCTTCATCCCTGTTCGCCCTGCTACTTCACTTCGAACTCCTTCTTCTGCGCTTCGGCGCCATTGAGCAGAACGGTCAGCGTGTACTTCCCCTTCGGAAGCCCCGAGGGCTGCGCGATGAAGAACACGGTGTTGGCCTCGCCGGTCGGCGAGATCGTCTCGGTGCGCTCATCGACCAGCTGGCCATCCTCGAACGTCCAGCGCGCCGTGATCGTCGCGCTGTTCGAGCTGCCGGTCGTACGGACCGAGGCATACACCGAGTCGCGCTGCGCGAAGTCATCGGTCTCGTCGCGGATGGTCTTGTCGGTCTGAATGCCCTTGCCGAGATCGACTTCAGCGATCTCGATCGCGGGTGCGTCGGCGACGGCGCCGCCGGACGTCGTGGTCGCGGCGTCCTCCGTGCGGTCCTTGCAAGCGAAGGTCGTCAGGGCGAGCGCGACGCACGCGCCCGTGAGCAGCCTGCTGGAAAGATTCCTCATCATGAGTGGGTTCCTCACTGCCCGGCGGGGAGGGTGAGCACCTGACCCGGATAGATCAGGTCCGGATCCTTGATCTGATCCCGGTTGGCGTCGTAGATCTGCCGCCACTTCTGCGCGTCGCCGTATTCGCGCTTGGCGATCTTCGAGAGACTGTCGCCGGCGACGACCGTGTAGCTTCTCACTTCCACTTCGGCGCGCGCCTGCGGCGCCGTGGTGGAGCTGCCTCCCTGAACGTTCGAGAAGTCAGCCTTGGGTTTGTCCCCGCGCTTGTCCTTCTCGGGGTCCTTGTCGAAGAGTCCCATGTGTCGCTCCCTGGTTTGTCGCCCGTACGGATCGTGGGCACGCGTGCACCCACAGCATGGCTTTCGTGGCATGATGCGTACCCGGGGCGCGGTCTCCCGGGCAGCCCGGGCGTACGGCTGACGGTCGAGTGATCCAGGTCACGCGGACTCGAATCGAGGCCCGCTAGGGGGCGCGAAGCAGGCGGTCGAGGTCCTCGGACCAGATGTCGACGCGATAAAACACCCTCAAAACCTCGATCCGCCGGCGGATCTCGCGCTCGTAGCTCGGGTCCTCGCGATATGTCGCACCCGGGGGCTCCAGCCGTTGCTCGACGGGCCCCGCGTACAGGACGGCGTCGAAGAGGTCCTGCACGCGGAGCGTGCCAGCACCTGCCGGTGGCATCGACGACGCGGACGTCGTGTCGCGCCGGCGCATCGCGGCATCGGCGAGGCCCACCGGCGTCCCCGCGATGCGCGCCATCGACCCGTTAGGCCAGTCGCGAATCGCTCGAGCGAGCCGCGATCGTTCCCCCACCACCGTTCCGATGAGAAAGGCCGTGCCCGGATGCCGCTCGTGAAGCGCCTCGCCGAGTGACTGTCGCTCCAACGGCTTCCGCGGCGCGCCGGGTGCGGCGTCGGTGGTTCGGAGAACATGCTCTTCGCCGATGATGACGATCGCTCGCCGGCCCTTGGCGAGTACCTCGCGCTCGAGGATTCCAAGCGTCTCGATGTCGCGAAAGCCGTACGTGCGTGGAATGTCGTCGGCGCGATTCGTCCGGCTCCAATCGATCGGCGGATCGCCGGCGACGACGCGGAGCCGGCGGTCGGCCGGGCGCCCGGCGTTCACGGCTCGAACGGTTTCGTAGAACCGTGCGTAGAGTGGAGAGTCCCACGCGAGGAGCTGGGTGGTATTCCGCCACGCCAGGCGCAGCGAGTCGATCGGGACATGCTCGCCCGCGATGTACCGGTCAATGACGCCTTGATGGAGCGGGTTTCCGAATTCGACCACGATGTCCTGGAGCAACGCGCCGACTTGCGGATCGGCGACGATCCGCCGCAGCTGCTCGTGCACCGGCACGCTCCAGTGGTGCTCCGAGATGAGCACCAGCGCGTGTGAGCGCAACGCCTCCGCAACGAGGTCCGTGGCATCGCGTATGCGAAGCTGCGGACCGGTCTGTCGCTCCGGCGGATCGCTCGCCGCAGTCGCGCAGGCCACGAGCGCGATCCCGATTGGCCAAGGGGACCAGCGCGCTTTCGCGTGGAGGATCATGAGCAACGTCCGCGTGTACGTGGAAGACTGGAAGGTAAGGTGCCGTATCCGCTCCGGGATGGATCGATGGACCCATTCAACAAGAAACAGGACGAATGAGATCGCTTCTCTTTGGGCTGGCGACGGCGAGCATCGCGACCGCGGCAGGCTGCACTCCCGACGACGGCGCGCGCTCGGCGATGCCCGAGACGACCACGGTCGCCAGCGCCGGCGCGCTCGCGGACCCTTCGTCTGCCTGGGTGACGCGGTACGTCGTCGCGCCGGCGGGGAACGAGGTTCGCTATCGCGTTCGCGAGCAGCTGGTCGGCTTCGACCTACCTAACGACGCGATCGGCAAGAGCGGAAAGGTCGCGGGCGCAATCGCGTTCGATGCCGACGGTCGCCTCCTCCCCGCCGACTCGCGCTTCGTGGTCGACGCCGCCACCTTCGTGAGCGATCGCGAGCGTCGTGACCGGTACGTGAGCGGACGCCTGCTGAACACGACGGAGTTTCCCGAAGTCGTGTTCACGCCAACCGAAGTGCGTGGGGTCACGCTGCCTCTCGCGATCGGGGGCGCGCGGAGCTTCGAGCTGGTGGGTGATCTCACGGTGCGGAGTGTGACACGGCCGACGGTCTGGCGTGTGACCGCGCAGCCGACGGCCGCGGGCGTCTCGGGCTCGGCGTCGACCCGATTCGTGTTCGAGGACTTCTCGATGGAGAAGCCGCGCGTGCGCTCGGTGCTCAGCGTCGCCGATACGATCGCGCTCGAGTACGACTTCAGTCTCGTTAGGGAGCGACAGTAGTCGCCGAGGACCGGGGAGAACGGGGGGCCATGCTTCCGCGTGGGCCCCCGTGCGGTCTGCCTCGCCTTACGCTTCCTTCACCGTGCGCGGCCCAAGAAATGCCGAGGGATCGACCTCACCCGCTCGGAGGGTGAGGTTGACTCGCAGCACGAACGTTGAGAGAACGTAAGGACCATCGTTATGGGACACTTGCTCGATCGGGCACCGGCGCTGGCCGCCGACGTGGTGGATGCCGCAACCGCTGCGTTGTCAGCGGCCTGGCCGCGCAGCCTCGCGGCGCGCGAAGTGGAACGCCTCGCTGAGGATGGATACGCCGTCGGCGAGATGTGCGACGTGGACTTCTCGCTCGCCTTCGACGCGCCGGAGATGGTCGACCTGGCGCTCGCGGCGGTGTTCCTCGAGGGATTCACGGTCTTCGACCGCACCCAGCTTCCTCGCGGGTTCGCGACGGTCCGCGCGTCGGTCCGGTTGCGCGCCTACGACATGGTGCGCGCGACATCGCGTCTGAACCGGGCCGTGTCGCGCTATCAGGCGTTTGGCGCCGTGATCGGACCGGCGGCGCCCGCCGCGTCTCCCCCGGCGGTGGAGCAGGCAGCCTAACGGGTCCGCGCGCGCGCCCCTCGCCCCAGAAGGCCCAGGCCTGTCACGCCGCCCCCGACGCATTTCGTCGTGGGGCGACGGTCGTGCGGAGTGCGGTGAATCCTTACCCCTTCCGCCGTTGCCCCGAGTGCGCCAGCGAGCCACGTTTCAGCACCTCAACCCGCTCGAAGGAGCTCGAGATGCGATCCACGGGCACGACCCGCCGAATGGCGACCCTGGCATGTTTGCTCATCGCGGCGCCTCTGGTGACGCAATGCAAGGCTCAGCCGCCGCGCACCGGACCGGCGCAGGCCTCACCGCAGCCCAGGCCGATCGACGGGAACGTCACGGCCGAAACCGTGGTGGGCGGTCTCGAGCACCCGTGGGCGCTTGCGTTCCTCCCCGACGGGCGAATCCTCGTCACCGAACGGCCCGGTCGGTTGCGCATCGTGGATACCAACGGCCGCCTCTCCGAGCCGCTCGCCGGTGTTCCCGCGGTCCACGCCGTGAGCCAGGGCGGACTGCTCGACGTCGCGATCGATCCCGACTTCGCGCAGAACCAGCTCGTCTACCTGTCGTTCTCCGAGCCTGGCGACGGGGGGACATCGGGCACCGCCGTCGCCCGCGGACGCCTCGGGAATGGACGGCTCGACAACGTCGAGGTGATCTACCGCCAGGAGCCGAAGGTTCGCAGCGGGGGTCATTTCGGCTCGCGGCTCGTCTTCTCCCGGGACGGCATGCTCTTCGTCACGCAGGGAGATCGGCAGGCGGCCACCTTCCGTGGACAGGCGCAGCAGTTGACGTCGGGCATCGGCAAGATCGTCCGCCTCAACCGCGATGGCAGCATCCC
>JAICNG010000111.1 GCA_025931335.1 Gemmatimonadaceae bacterium
GCCAACCCCTTCTTCGCCTGAATCGCCGTGATCGCCGCCGTCAACGTCGTCTTCCCATGATCGACGTGCCCGATCGTTCCCACGTTCACGTGCGGCTTCGTCCGCTCGAATTTCGCCTTGGCCATGGTCGTGTGATCCGTAACTAGTGAGAGTCCCGCTTTCAGATTGCGGAGTGCGGATTGCTGATTGCACTTGACCGCAATTCGTCCTCCGCAGTCCGCAATCGTCGTTATGCCTTGACCTTGTTGATGATTTCTTCCGCTTTGCTTTTGGGTACTTCCTCGTAGTGGCTGAACTCCATCGAGTACACCGCGCGCCCCTGCGACTGCGAGCGGAGCTTGGTGGAGTAGCCGAACATCTCGGCGAGGGGCACGCTGGCGCCGATCACCTGCGCTTCGCCGCGCTGCGTCATCCCCCCGATCTTGCCGCGGCGCGCCGAGAGGTCGCCGAGGATGTCGCCCATGTAATCGGCCGGACACACGACCTCGACGTTCATGATCGGCTCGAGGAGCACCGGGCCGGCGCGGCGCGCCGCCTCCTTGAACGCCATCGAGCCCGCGATCTTGAACGCCATCTCGCTCGAGTCGACGTCGTGGTAGGACCCGTACACGAGCTCCACCTTCACGTCGACGACCGGATAACCGGCGAGCACGCCCGTCTCGAGCGCTTCCTTGATCCCCTGCTCGACCGGTCCGATGTACTCTCGTGGAATCACGCCGCCGACGATCTTGTCCTCGAACACGAAGCCCGCGCCCTGCTCGGCCGGCTCCATGTTGATCACGACGTGTCCGTACTGTCCCTTGCCGCCCGACTGGCGAATGAACTTGCCCTCCACCTTCTCCACCCGCCGGCGAATCGTCTCGCGATAGGCCACCTGCGGGCGGCCGATGTTCGCGTCGACCTTGAACTCGCGCTGCATGCGGTCGACGATGATCTCGAGGTGCAGCTCGCCCATCCCGGAGATGATCGTCTGCGACGTCTCCTGGTCGCTGTGCACGCGGAACGTCGGATCTTCCTCGGCCAGCTTCTGGAGCGCGATCGCGAGCTTGTCCTGGTCGGCCTTCGTCTTCGGCTCGATGGCGACGTCGATCACCGGAGCCGGGAACTTCATCGCCTCGAGGATGATCGCGTGGTCCTCGTCGGAGAGCGTATCGCCCGTGCGCGTGTCCCGGAGCCCGATGGCCGCCGCGATGTCGCCGGCGCGCACTTCCTGAATCTCCTCGCGCTTGTTCGCGTGCATCTGCAGCAGACGACCGACGCGCTCCCGCTTGTCCTTGGTCGAGTTGTAGGCGTACGAGCCCGCCTCGAGCACGCCAGAATACACGCGGATGTACGTCAGTTTCCCGACGAACGGGTCGGTCGCGATCTTGAAGGCCAGGGCGGAGAACGGCGTCTCGTCCGCCGGCGACCGCTCCTCGAATGTCTCGTCGTGGTGCGGCAGGTGTCCCTTCATCGGCTTGACGTCGACCGGCGCCGGGAGATAATCGATGACCGCATCGAGCAGCGCCTGCACGCCCTTGTTCTTGAACGAGGCGCCGCAGAGAATCGGCACGATGAAGCCGCCGACGACCGACTTCCGAATGGCGCGCTGAATCTCGGCCACGGTGAGCTCGGTGCCGCCGAGGTACTTCTCGAGCAGCTCCTCATCGTGCTCCACCGACGCCTCGATCACATCGTGGCGCGCCTGCTCGACGGCGTCGTGATACGAGGCCGGAATGGGGCCCTCCGTGAACGTCTTGCCTAACGTGTCCTCGTCGAACACGACCGCCACACGGCGCAGCACGTCGATGTGCCCCGTGAACAGCTCGCCCGAGCCCATCGGCAGCTGAATGGGATACGCCTTCGACGTGAGACGATCGCGAATCATGCGAACGCAGCGGTCGAAGTCGGCTCCCACGCGGTCCATCTTGTTCGCGAAGATCAGCCGAGGAACGCCGTAGCGATCCGCCTGCCGCCACACGGTCTCCGTCTGCGGCTCCACCCCCGCCACCGAGTCGAGTAGCGTCACCGCGCCATCCAGCACGCGCAGCGAGCGCTCGACTTCCACCGTGAAGTCGACGTGGCCCGGCGTGTCGATGATGTTGATGCGGTACTCGATGCCGTTCCGCTCCCAGAAGCACGTCGTCGCGGCCGACGTGATCGTAATGCCGCGCTCCTGCTCCTGCTCCATCCAGTCCATCGTGGCGGCGCCATCGTGGACTTCGCCGATCTTGTGGCTCTTCCCCGTGTAGTAGAGGATGCGCTCGGTCGTCGTCGTCTTCCCGGCATCAATGTGGGCCATGATGCCGATGTTACGGTAGCGATCGAGCGGGGTGTGGCGTGGCATATCTATCGAGATCTCGCCGTAGCGTCTGTAGTCGCGTTCGCAAAACTCATCCAGCAAAAATGCGGGTGGACCGTGGCGCTCCTTCAGACAGGAGCCGGTATCCATCCGCTGCCGCCGGGTGCATTCGCCGCTGCTGCGCGAACGGGGACCCACGGGCGCGCCGAGCCGAGGCTCGACGATCGATTGTCCTGCGTCGCTTTTCGGGAGCGTCAGCGTCCTATGCGCCTTCGCCGGTTCGTCGCATCGACGATGCCCCGACCGTTCCGGGACTCCCCCGCGCCGTTCGCGGGCCCATAATTGCCGGCTCGCAGTTAGCCAGGCTCGCCAAGGGCACCGGGATCGCCGGTGCACCGTAGCCTGTGAAATGTATTGAAGTTGCGGGCAGTGTCAACGGGACGAGTCACCGCCGGCGGGGGACTACACGCGCACGAACGCCCGCGCGAATCCCACCGATTCGGCCAGACGCCGCGCCGCTGACGCGCGAGGCGTCGCCTCATCGGACACCCAGATCGAAAGCTCCGGGTTCTTCCACGGGCGCGCGCCGCCATGCTCGCTCCAGCCGGGGCGCAGCGCAGCCGACCACAGCCATTGCCCAAGCCGAACCGACGGACACACGCGCCCCTCACTCACCTGCCACCGGAAGTAGCGTTCCAGCCGCTTGAGCAGGAACCCGGGACTTGGGGGTTCCATCGCGACGAGCGCGGCCGCCGGGATGTCGACTCCGGCCATCCGCTGCGCCAGCCGCAGCGTCCAGTAGACGCACGTGGTCGCTCGCGCGGTC
This sequence comes from Gemmatimonadaceae bacterium, assembly GCA_025931335.1. Taxonomy (GTDB): domain Bacteria; phylum Gemmatimonadota; class Gemmatimonadetes; order Gemmatimonadales; family Gemmatimonadaceae; genus JAICNG01. The sequence continues at coordinate 3,108 of JAICNG010000111.1, forward strand.
CGCGCCCGCGCCACGCACAGGTCCCAATCGAGCCCCCCACGCTCCGCGAGCGCCCCCACGTCGCGCAGCGCACGCCACGCACCGCCATTCATCATGTGAGACCACACCCAGTGGCCGCACAGATACACGAGATGGTCCTCGGGGGACGGAACCGACACCCCGCTCGAGTAGCCGCGAGCGCCAACAGCCCGACTGAACACCTCTGCCGCGTCGAGCCCGAACGGATGTCCCACCGGGAACAGACCCGTGTGAAGCTCCAACAGCGCTCGCGTGCCCCGCCCATCCCGGAATGGCGGAAGGTGGTGATGCGTCGAGAAGAACGGCGCGTACCGGCGATCATGCTTCCACACCCATCCCAACGACATCGCCAGCTCCCGAGCAGCCTTCGTCTCCGACGCGGGGATGAGCACGTCGAGGTCCAGCATCGGGCGATCGACCACCGATTGGTACACGCTCCGCGCGAGCGCCGCGCCCTTGAGCAGCACAACGGGAATCCCGGCCGATTGGAATGCGCCCACCGTCTCGTCGAGTCGCTCGTCCATCCGCTGGAGCTCGAACTCCTCCACCATCGCCAACCGGCTCATCGCCGCCGCCGCGGCAGGCAGGCGGCCGCCCACCGCCTCGCGGATCCGTCGCTCGACGACGGGGACGGCACGCAGCGCGATGACCATGCGCGTCACCAGCTCCCACCGCAGGGGAGCACGGGCGATTCGGGCGATCTCCGGATCGTTGCCGCGAGGTCCCGCGCAGAGGAAGACGAGTCGCGCTTCGTCGCTGATCGAAGAGTACGTCATCGCCTGATCAATACTGCGCCAGGGTGCCCGCGCGACGGGCATATCGCATCCCGAGCGCGAACACCGCCACGCCCAGCGCGAGGAGACCGATCGCCATCCCCGCGAGCGTCACCACGTCGGGAATCACCTCCCGCAACGCCAACCCGTCGAGCCACACCCGTCGCAACGCCCGCAGTCCGTAGGTGAGGGGAACCACCGACGACAGCGACTGGATCCACGACGGGATCACCGAGGTCGGGTAGTACACTCCTCCAAGCAGCCCGGAGAGAAGAAGCACCACCTGCGGGAGCGGCCCCGTGGTCCTGAACGCGAGGACCATCGCCGCCGCCATGAGCCCGACGCCGAAATACGCCATCACGATGAGCGCGAGAATCAGCAGCGCAATGCCGCTGTGGGCCGCGCTCAGCCGAACGCCGAGCAGCACCGCCATGACGATCGTGAGCGCGCCTCGCACGGCGGTCCACGTGAAGGCGTACCCCACGAGCCCGGCGATCAATGCGGGAAGCCGCGCGCGCGTGGACAGCATTGCCTCGAGCGTCCCCGTCGAGATGCCGGAGGCAATCGCCCCAGAAACGGCGTTCACCGCCGTCGAGAGAAACGAAAACGCGAGAACGCCCACGACCAGAAAGCCGAAGTAGTTTCCACCTTCGGTGCTAATGCGATCCGCGAGTACCGGTTGCAGTGCACCCGCCACGAAGTACATCGGAAGGATCGTGACGATCAGCCCGCCGAGGGACATCATCATCCCCAGGCGATAGCTGGACGCGGTGAGCCAGCTGGCGCGCACCAGCGCAAGCGCCTCACGCATCGGCACCGCCTCCAGCGCGGCGCGCGACGATCCGGTCCAGCAGCTCGGCCAGCGTCAACGGCGCTCGCTCGAAGCGCGCGACGCGGACACCGGCGCACGTCAGGAGATCGAGCACGTGCGCCGCCTGGTCCATCCCCCCGGGGACGTCGACGTCGATGCGCATCCACTCATCGTCTCTCACCGCGTCGCTCACGTGCGCCACCACGCCACGATCCGAGAGCGCTTGCCACGCGGCGTGCTCGGCATCGCGCGTCCACGCGCGGTACCGCGAGTCACCCACCTCGCGTGCGAGCCGCTCGGCCGGGCCAACAGCGAGCAGGTGACCCCGGTCGAGCACCGCGACGCGATCGCACAGGTCGAACGCCTCGTCGGCGCTGTGGGTGGCGAGGAGCACGGTGCACCCCTGGCGACCCACCAGCTCGTCGCGCAGGAACGCGCGCAAGGCCCGCGCGGAGATCGGGTCGAGGCTTCTCGTCGGCTCATCGAGCAGCAGCACGCGCGGTCGGGCGAGCAAGGCCCGCGCGATGAGCAGCCGCTGCTTCATGCCGGACGAGAAGGTGCCGACGAGCTGTGCCGCCGTCGCGTCGAGGCCCACGAGCGCGAGGAGCTCCCGCACCCGCGAGCCAACCTCCGCGCGGGGCACCGCATGCAGTGCCGCGAAGAGCCTGAGGTTTTCTTCCGCGGTCAGCCGCCAATGCAACGAGCGCTCATCGGCGATCACCGGGGCGAGCAGCCGCCGCGTTTGCTCGGGGGCTCGCAGCACATCGTACCCGAGGACCGTGGCCCGTCCGGCATCGGGGAGAATCAGCGTCGACAACACCTTGAACAGCGTCGTCTTCCCGGCGCCGTTAGGCCCGAGCAAGCCGAGAAACTCTCCTTCGCGAACCTCGAGGTCGATGCTCGCGAGGGCGAGGCGCCGCTCGACGGTGAGCGGGGCGCGAACGGCGGCACTCCACGTCCGCCGAACCGGAAAGCGCTTGCTCAACCCGACGATCGACACGGCAGTCGCCGTCCGCGCACCGCGGGAAGGAAGGGTCGACGCGACCGCGGTCATGCCGTGGGCGCTCCCACGCCGTCGGCGTGCGCGGCGAGCACGTCGGTGACGACGTCGTCAAGTCGCGAGAAATCACGCGAGAGTTCGAGCAGGCGCACCGGCGTACGCTGCGCGAGCGCCACGATGCGATCGAGCAGCTCCACGGCTTCGCTCCCAATGAGGAGCGGAGCGATCTTCGCGTGGCGCACCAGCGAGAGCGCCGACGGTACCGGCGGCAAGACACGCACACGCGCCGCGGCCCCGTCCGGAAGATCCGTCACGGGTGACAGCAGGTACAGCGCGCCGATAGGAAGGGGGTCGCCCTGGAGCCGATCGAGCGCCAATGCGTCGACGACGAGACGATCGCCCGTCGGGCGCGCCTCACGAGGCGCGGGCGGGAGCTGCGTGGCGGCGTCGGGCCGGAGTCGCAGCTCGTGCACCCCCGGGTACGCCAGCGGAGTGGCGTCGAGCTGGACACGGAACGTGTCGTCCGTGATCAGGCGCGCGCCCGCTCGCACGAGCGCCCACGCCAGCGTGGTCTTGCCGAATCCCTTGGCGCCGAGGAACGCAACCGCTTCGCCGTCGATCGCCACGGCACTGGCGTGAAAGCACACATCACCGGCCGCGTGGACGGCGGTCGCCAGCACGCGGCCCATGATGTCCACGCGCGCGGCGTCCTCCGAAACGTGAGGTGGCGCGCGCCAGACAATCGCCCGTCCGGCGGCGTCGATGTCGAAGCGGCCCGTGTCGTCGTAGACGAGATGCCACCCGTCCGCCGACCGGTACAGCCGCACCGATGCGGAGGCATCCACCTGATCCGTGCCGAGCGGCACCGCGCCGCTCGGAAGCGGCTCGGGAGCACGGCGCTGGAGCGTCCACGTCGGGTGCACCGCCGACTGCGCACGAAGCGAAGGGAACTCGAGCGCGCTGCGGAGGATCCCGCCGAAAATCGTGTAGTCAGTCACTGCGCTGGTGTGGCTGGGAGGTCGAGCGGACCCTCCCGAGCCACGGGAGCGTTACGAACGCGTGGTGCAGGAACCACTGGAGGGATTCCAGTTGTTCCCATCCGATGACACGCCGGTGTCGTTGCTCGTGACCGTGAAACCGTCACAAGACCCCGTCAGGCCGGCCTGGGTCAGATCGCGAAACGTCCCAAAGCGTTGAACCTTGGGTTTCTCGTACACGACATCTCCCTGTTGAAGGGTGAACCATCACTGCACCTGCACGTGCACCTGCGTTTTGTACCAGCGACAAACGTAGGGACCGGGAGCCCTGTCCTCCCGGCCCCCGGACCGTTACGAACGCCCGCTGTTCACATCACCATCCCACGGGCATTCCGGGCGATTGGGCGCCCCGCAGATGTTGTCGCCTCCGATACCGAAGACGACAAGTCCGTCGTTGTCGCGGTCCCAGCCCGCCCGGGTGAGCTCCCGGAACGTGCCGAAGCGTTCCACCCTGGGCTTCTCGTACATCAGCCCTCCTGTCTCACGTGTCACCGGGTTAGCCCCCCGGCCGGGAGCGGGCCGTCGCGGCCCGACCTGCGAATCATTCCTGTCGGCGGTCATGACACCGCACCCGCGAGCGCCGTCGACGCGCGCGCGCCCTCGCCGTCTGGAGCGCTGCGGAATTCCCCCTCCGCACGCGCCCAGAACTCGGTTTGCATCGTGAGGAACAGCGCAACGCCAAGATTGCCATCCTGCGTGTGCTGCCACTCGCGCCACCCGCGGCCTAACGCGGCGGGGTCGATGATGCCCAGCTCGGCGAGCCGGCTGTGGCGCGTCGCCTGGGCGATGAGATCGTCCCCGGCGGCGCGCATCGCGCGCGCAAACAGACGCCCCGTCGTCCCCGTGCGCGTGCGGCGCGGTGCGAGCACCTCATCGGGGATGATCCCTCGCATGGCCGCGCGAAGTACGCGTTTCGTCTCCCGCTTCGCCGCACGCTCCTCACGAGGCCGCTCGGCCGCGAACGCGATCACGCGCGGGTCGAGGAGCGGAGAGCGCAGCTCGACCCCCTCGTCTCGCGCGAGCTCGTTCACGCAGGCGTACACGCGGGGGAAATAGGGCGAGGTGAGGTAATAGCGGCTTTCGGCCGCCGCGTGAGTTTCTCCGGACTGGCGTTCCAGCGTGCCGCGCGCGCGCTCGTGCAGCGCATGCCGGCGCGCAAAGCCGGCATCGATCCATGCGGGCACATCGCGCTCGAGATACGACCGGAGTCGACGCCCGCGACGGAGGGTCGCGGCTGCGCGGAGCGCCGCCGCCGGGAGGAGCGGCTGAATCGCCCACCGAAACAGCGTTCGCGCATCGCGAACGCCGCGCGCGCGGCATTCCCTGGCCACCGACAGCAACCGCCCGCGTCGCACGAGATCGGCGAGATACACCAGCGAGACCTGAAACAGCTGGTCGCCTCCATTGCCGTGCAAGGCGATGCGTGCCCCTACCGCGCGGCTCCCTCTGGCCAGCGCGCGGTTCCAGTGCTCGAACACGTGGGCGAAGGGCTCGTCACGACTCGCCGCGCCTGCGGGCATGCCATCGAGGAGGCCGATTCCGGCGCTGTCGATCCAGTGCGGCGTCGCGCCCCACCGCTGTGCGATGGAGCCGATGAGCTCATCCTCGCGACCAGGGTCGCCCACCGGGTACGTGATCGATACGGCGCGCACCCGGTCGACGTCGCCTCCCGTCGCCTGCATTGCGGCGCCGAACACCGCCGGCGAGTCCCAGCCACCGCTCAGCCACACGCTCGTCGGGCGCGCCGCATCCAGCCGCTCCCGCACCGCGCCAGTGAGGAGGTCACGGAGCGCAAGCGCGCCATCCTCCAGCGTGAGGCGGCCACCACTCTCGAACCGGGGAGGCACCCAGTGCGGGACGAGTGTGCAGCGCCCGCCACCGGTTCGCGACAGCGTCTGCGCAGCGGGAATGCGCTGCACCGCCGTGCGACAAGTGCTGGTCTCGTCGAGCGCGAGTCCGGCCGCGACCTCACCCAGGTGCCCGATGTCGAGTACCGGGCTGGCGCCCGCCGCGACCAGACCCGCGACGCTCGACCCCACCAGAAGGGCCTCACGGGTTTCGCTGTAGAAGAGCGGCCGTGTCGCGCCTCCATCTCGGGCGGCGACGAGACGCCGCGTCGCCGAATCCCACACGATGAAGGCGAAATCCCCCTCGATGCGGGCGGCGCACTGATCACCCCACGCGCGGTACGCCTCGAGAATCAGGTGGGCCGCCGTGACGTCCGATGCGGGCCTGCCGTCCGCCCGCAGCGCGCGCAGGAGGTCGGCCCGGTAGTACAGGGATGCGTCGGCGATCACGATGACGTCGCCTTCGCTGGCGATGGCAGTCGCATCCCGCGCGCCCGCGTCCTCCCACTCATGCGAGGCAATCGCCAACGTCGCCTCGCCCGATGAGAGCACACGCGACGCACTCGCGCCCCGGTGGGCCATCGCGGCGAGCGCGCGCCGCGCAGTGGCTTCGCGGCTCGACTCCCCCGCCCGCGCGACGACGGCGACGATGGCGGTCACCGTGCCCTCACGAGACGCACATCGGCGAGGTACTCGAACGAGGCCACGTGCTCGGACGAGTCCGCGAGCACTTCCGAGCCGAGCTCCACCCACGCGTGGGCCTCGAACTGGCCGGTGCGCTCGCGAACGCCGATGCGCACGTGCCACCCCGGCACCTGTTCGCGCTCGAGCAGCCGCGAGAGCGCCAGGGACCGAACCAGGCAATTGGGGCGGAAGACACCGCGGCGGGCGACGAGCGCCACGCCGGTCGCCAGTCGGCGCGCGATCGCGCGGTCGCGCTCGTTAGGCGACGCGACGGGGCCCCGCTCGGGCCGGACGAGCTGGCCATGGGGGCGCGTCCAGACCGCGAGCTGTGCCCGCAGCAACGCGAGCTGCGCGCGATACAGCTCGCGTCGCGCGCTCGCGCTAAGCGAGGCGAGCTTCGACAGCCGCGACGCGAGGCGACGCATGCCGGACGGGCTCCGAAGTGGGGACGAGCAAACCGAACGATTGCAGCGAGGTCAGCAGCTCGATGACGTCTCCACGGAGCTCGCCGGGCGAGATCTCGGGGTGGCGCGCAGCCAGCTCCGCGCAGAGCGAATCGAGCGACGTGTGCGCGGGCGGCAGCAGCTCCCACACTTCCGCGGCCACGGCATTGAGGCCGAAATAGACCTCATCCGTGAGCGAGAAGAGGACGGCGCCCTCCGACAGCGACCGATAGATGACCGCCTCGTTGCGAGTGGGCAGCATGCAGCACCCTCGTCGGCGCGGATGGATCCCGCGCCGTGGCCTGTGGGGCTCGCGCACGCGAGACAGGGGTCGCGCCACGACATGTCCCGGTTAGGCATCCGGGGCTAACCGCGATGGCAGGGGAGATGCCACGTCCGATGGGTGGCACGCGCTCGCCGCAACGCGGGCAACACCCTATGACACAATGCGTTAGATGACAGACCCCGGGAGGCGGACTACATCAGTTGTGCGCCCATTCAGCATGTTCTGTGGCGGGCTTGCCACAGTTGGACCGGCCAGGCAATGCGAAATGACTTTTTCACTCCGCCCTCTTCACGCGCATCCCTAACGAAAAACGGCGCCTCGAAAGGCGCCGTTTCGTGGATCGCGTGCCCGCGACCTCAACTCACCAGCGATAGTGCGCGAAGGCCTTGTTTGCCTCGGCCATGCGGTGCGTGTCTTCCTTCTTCTTGACCGCGTTGCCCTCCCCCTTCGAGGCGGAAATGACCTCGGCGGCGAGCTTCTCCGGCATCGACTTCTCGGAGCGATCGCGCGAGAAGGAGATCAGCCAGCGCATCGCCAGGGCGGTGCGGCGCTCCGGGCGGACCTCGACCGGCACCTGGTACGTCGCGCCACCGACCCGGCGGCTCTTCACCTCGACCACCGGCTTGAGGTTCGTGAGCGCCTGCTTGAACACGTTCACGCCCGGCTGCCCGGTGCGGGATTCGACGAGATCCATCGCCGTGTAGAACATGCGCTCGGCGGTGGACTTCTTTCCCTGGTACATCAGGACGTTGATGAACTTCGAGACCGTCTGGCTGTCATAGCGCGCGTCGGCGAGGACGGGGCGCTTGATCGATTTCTGTCGGCGGCTCACTTCTTCGCTCCTGCCTTGGGCTTCTTGGCGCCGTACTTCGA
>JAICNG010000129.1 GCA_025931335.1 Gemmatimonadaceae bacterium
GCACGTGACCGCCGGCCTCCACATCGAGACGGGTCGCTGCTGGGCGACCCCGCAGCACACGCCAAGCGGCCTGGTGCGCCTTTACGTCGAATGGCACATGGGCGGTCGAGAGGGAGTTTCCGTGATGGAGGAGATGTAGTTAGGAGTCAGGAGTCAGGCGTCAGGGATCAGGGGTGTCAGGGACCAGTTTTCAGGAGCTGCGCGAGCCGTTGTGCTCGAACCTTCACCCTGACACCCCTGCCTCCTGACTCCTGACTCCTGACTCCTGACCCCTCTCATGATCGATCTGCACCCGCTTCAACGTCCGCTTCATTCGTACCTGAACGCGGATGAGCAGGGCGATGCCCACCACCGCCAGGCCGGCGACGAGTCCCCACCACAAGCCGGCGGGTCCCCAATCGCGGCGCAGCCCGAGCCACACGCCTAACGGGAGGCCGAGCACCCAGAATCCGACGATGTTGGCGATGAGCGGGGAGTGTGTGTCGCCCAGGCCTCGGAGAATCCCACCGCACACCACCTGCATTCCGTCGAACACCTGAAAGAATCCGGCGAGGGGGATGAGAACGAGCGCGATCCCGACGACCGTCGCGTCGGTGGTGTACACGCGCGCGATCAGCCCGGGCGCGACGAGCAGCACAATCGCCATCAGGGCCATGAAGCCCACACCGGTCACGAGCGCCGCGGTCGCTGCTTGCCGAGCGTCGGTCGCACTCCCGCGCCCCACGGCGTGCCCAACGAGCACCGCGGCCGCGGCGGCGACGCCCATCGGCACCATGAAGGTGAACGACGCGATGTTGAGCGCGACCTGGTGGGCGGCGAGCGGCGTCGTCCCGATCGTTCCCATCAGCAGGCCCACGACCGCGAAGATCCCGTACTCGAGCTGAAACTGCAGGCCGATCGGCGCGCCCAGCGCCAGCATCCGGCCCACTGGTGCGGCGGCGAAGGTGTCGGTCCGCAGGGGTAGCAGATACGGCCGCAGCGGACGCCACGCGATCGCGAAGAGGATGATCACCATCAGCCACCGCGCGGCGGTGGTGGCCCATGCGGCGCCGGCCACGCCCAGCGCGGGCGCGCCGAGCTTGCCGAAGATCAGCATCCAGTTGAGCAGGATGTTCGCGGCGTTGGCCGCGATCATCGTCAGCACGATCGGCCGCACCAGCCCCATTGCCTGCAACGTCTGCCGCAGCACGGTGAACCCGAGGAAGGGCAGGACGCCGGGAATGCAGTACAGCACGTACGACACGGCCAGCGGAACGACGTCGTCCGCCTGGCCGAAGGTGCGCAGGACCGGGTCGGGAAAGAGCAGGACGATGGAGATGGGAATCGTGAGCAGGACCGCGAGCAGCAGACCACGCTGAAATCCTCGTGCGACGGCGACGTCGTCGTTGGCGCCCACCGCCTGCGCGATCACCGGATCGAGCGCCATGATCACGCCCATGCCGAAGATGCCGCACGCCCAGAAGTACAGGTTCCCGAGGGCGACGGCCGCCAGCGCGCGCGCGGAGAGGTGACCGACCATGATCGTGTCGATCACCCCCATGAACATGATCCCCACCTGTACGACGACGATGGGGAGCGCGAGGCGGAGGAGGGCGTTGAAAGAATTCATCGCGGGGAATAATACGCGCGCCGCTCGGCGGATATATTGCCTCGTTCAACAAGGAGCTTCCGTGCACCCACGCACTTCACTGCTCGCCGTCGCGCTCCTCTGCGCGTGCGCGTCGGCGCCCGTGTCCAGGTCCGATGCGCACATGAACGCGATCGCCGAATCGTACGTCAAGCTCGTGCTCGCGGTGGGCCAGCACGACGCGAACTACGTCGATGCCTACTACGGTCCGCCGGAGTGGAAAGCGTCAGCCGACTCGGCGAAGCTCTCGCTGGTCGAGATCCTCCGGCGTGCCGACACCGCGCTGGCGCAGCTGGGCCCGCCGGCGGCGTCGAACGACCTTCCGGCGCTCCGCCAGCGCTACCTGCGCACGCAGCTCGGCGCACTCCGGGCGAGGGTGCAGATGCTTCAAGGAAAGAAATTCACCTTCGATGAGGAATCGAAGGCGCTGTACGACGCGGTCGCTCCGACGCACGACGACGCACACTTCCAGCGCGTCATCGACACGCTCGCTCGACTGCTGCCGGGCAGTGGTCCGGTGCCCGAGCGGATGGAGGAGTTCCGCCGCGCGTTCGTCATCCCACGCGAAAAGCTCGACACGGTATTCGCGACCGCGATCGCCGAGTGCAAGGCGCGTACGGCGCGTCACCTGACGCTGCCGCCGGGCGAGCGCTTCACGGTGGAGCCGGTCGTCGACAAGCCCTGGAGCGGATACAACTGGTATCAGGGAAGTTATCGCTCGCTCATCCAGGTGAACGTCGAGCTGCCGATCTACATCGATCGCGCGGTGGATCTCGCCTGTCACGAGGGGTATCCGGGTCATCACGTCTACAACGCGCTGCTCGAGCATCATCTCGTGCGCGACCGGGGCTGGTGGGAGTACTCCGTGTATCCGCTCTTCTCGCCGCAGTCGCTGATCGCGGAGGGAAGCGCGAACTACGGCATCGAGATGGTATTCCCAGGAGCGGAGCGCATCGCGTACGAGAAGGCGGTGTTGTTCCCGCTCGCCGGCCTCGATGCGTCCCGAGCGGATGCCTACTACGCCGTGCAGGACCTGATGCGCGAGCTCACCTACGCCGGTAACGAGGCGGCCAGGCGGTATCTCAACGGCCAGATCACCGCCGAGCAGGCCGCCGGCTGGCTGGTGCGGTACTCGCTGTCATCCCCGGAGCGCGCGCGCCAGCGGGTGCGCTTCTTCGACACGTACCGGAGCTACGTCATCAACTACAACCTCGGCCAGGATCTGGTGAAGGCGTACGTCGAGCGCGCGGCGACGCCGGCCGAGCGGTGGCGGTTATTCGGGGAGCTGTTGAGTACGCCACGGCTGCCGGGTGATCTCGTGCGTTAGGTCCGTCCCCTCGAACCGCGGAGGGGCTCAACAGCGTGACCACGGATTCACACGGATAACGCACGGAGTGCTCCGGTGCGCGAGGGCGCTTCGACTTAGGTACCGCAAAAACCCACAACGCTATATCGCGTGAGTCTGTCGGGGCGAGCCGAAGTATCCGTGCCCATCCGTGAAATCCGTGGCAACGCTGTTTGCGTTTCTCCGTCCTCGAGCGCGCACTCGCCAGTTTCACATAATCCTTACGACTTCTAGACGCCTTGCTTCCTGCGGGGTGCCAACCTTCTAGCACCCCCGGTTGTCGCATCCCCGGATCAGCCGGGGCCGGCGCGACGATACACCGATCGTCCGTGGCCGCGAAACACTCGGGGAGCACCTCCATGCTTCGTCTTGTTCTGTTCGCGATCGCGCTTTCTCCCTCCCTTGCGCTCGCGCAACTACTTGCCTCGAACGGCCAGCCGGCGAGCAGCGTCGCCATCGCGGGCCGCGCCGATGCACGACTCGCCAGCGCGAGCCGCGCCGCCGTCGCCCCGATTCTCGACGGGCGCACCGACGATCCTGCCTGGGCGCAAACGCAGGTGATCGATCAGTTCCTCGAGTATGATCCCACCGAGGGTGCGGAGACGCGCTTCAAGACCGAGGCGCGGGTGACGTACGATGACAAGAACCTCTACGTCCTCGTCAGGATGTACGATCCGGCCCCCGACAGCATCATCTCGCTCCTGTCGCGGCGCGACGTGCGCACGCAGTCCGAGCAGATCAAGCTCGTGATCGATTCCTACAACGACAAGCGCACCGCCTACCAGTTCTGCGTGAACCCCGCGGGAGTGAAGCGCGACTTCTACGTCTACAACGACAACGTCGAGGACGCGTCGTGGGACGCGGTGTGGGACGTCGCCACGGCGATCGATTCGGTCGGGTGGGTCGCTGAATTCCGTATCCCGTTCAGCCAGCTCCGCTTCGCGAACAAGCCGGCGCACACGTTCGGGCTCATGATCGTGCGCGACATCGCGCGGACGAACGCGCGCATCAGCTGGCCGCTCTACAGCCGGTCGAAGCAGGGCTACGTGTCGCAGTCCGGTGAGATCAACGGCATCACGAACATTCCGACGCCGCGCCGGCTCGAGATCGCGCCGTACGTCGTCGCCAAGAGCGTGACGAACCAGGCCGAGGACGCGGGCGGCCGCACGACGTACAGCCACCCGACCCTCGGATCCTACGGCGCGGACATCAAGTACGGGCTGTCGTCGAACCTCACGCTCGACGCGACGATCAATCCGGACTTCGGGCAGGTCGAAGCCGATCCCGCGAGATTGAACCTCACCGCCTTCGAGACGTTCTTCGAGGAGCGGCGCCCGTTCTTCCTCGAGGGAATGGGCATCTTCACCTTCCGGACGAACTGTCAGGACATCGATACGGGCTGCCGTGGCCTGTTCTACTCTCGGCGCATCGGGCGCGCCCCGCGACTCGGCAGCTCCGGTGACCCGCTCTCGACGACGATTCTCGGCGCCACGAAGATCACCGGACGGTTAGGCAGTGGATTGTCGGTCGGCTTCCTCGACGCCGTCACCCAGCACGAGGTGGGCGCCGAGGGAGGCACCATCGAGCCGCAGACGAACTACGCGGTCGCCCGACTGCGTCAGGACCTCAACAATGGCAAGAGCGACGTCGGTCTGATGTTGACGGCGGTCAATCGCCGCCTCGACGATGCGATGAGCCCGGTGCTCCCGCGTGAAGCGTACGCGATCGGCATCGATGGGCGGCACCGCTTCTGGAACAACAACTACGAGGTGGCCGCGATGCTCTCGGGAAGCACGGTGCGTGGCGATCCCGAGGCCATCGCGAGCATCCAGCGCGGCAGCGTCCACTACTACCAGCGGCCCGACGACGACGCCGTCTACGATCCGACCAGGGAAAACCTCATCGGTGATGCGCAGCGCATCTCGATGAGCAAGTTCGGCGGCGGCATCACCCGGTTCCAGAGCGTGCTCCAGCGCTACTCCGTGGGCTACGAGCTGAACGACCTGGGATGGCTCCAGCGTGCCGACGAGATCATGTTCCGCAACTGGTTCGCCCTCCAGTTCCAGAATCCCAACAAGTACTGGCGTCGCGCGTTCTTCAACTCCAACTGGTGGCGCTACTGGTCGGCCGAGGGGCTGCCGACGCGCGAAGGGGTCAACACCAACTGGCACGTTCAGCTCAAGAATCAGTGGTGGGTGCACTCGGGCACCACCATCAGCGATTTCGCCGGTCGGAGCTACGATGACCGCGCCTCACGAGGCGGGCCGGCGGTGCGTCGCGACGCGAGCCACGACCTATGGGCCGGCGTCGAGGGCGACTCGCGGTGGCTCGTCACGCCGTTCCTGTTCGCCGGAAGGTGGCGGAACAACGAAGGGGAGAGTCGCGGCCACTGGGTGGAGCCCTCGATCAACTACCGCTTCTCCACGCGCTTCAACGGCGGGCTGTATTTCTACTACGAGTGGCAGCACGAGGACGACCAGTTCTTCAACCGGTACGGCGCGCCAGGCCACGACACCACGCACTATGCCTTCGCGGAGCTGGATCAGACGACCGTCAACGTGACCACGCGCATCAACTTCACCGCGACCCCAAACCTGTCACTCCAGTTCTACGCGCAGCCGTACATCTCCAAGGGAACGTTCAGCAATCTGCGTGACCTCACCGATCCGCAGAACGTGTCGTACGAGGGGCGCTTCCAGCCATTCAATCACGACTGCGACGGCAGAGCACCCGGCACGACCGGCTACACCGGCGCGTGCGACCCGGGGGGCATCGACTTCAAGCAGCTCAACACCAACGCCGTCGTGCGCTGGGAGTACCGCCCGGGCTCCGCGATCTTCTTCGTGTGGCAGCAGGGTCGCTTCCGCGACGTGGGCCGCCCGTCGACGTTCGACGGCATGAAGGACTACGAGGATCTGTTCTCGCTCCACCCGAACAACACGTTCCTCATCAAGGCGTCGTACTGGTTTAATTACTGAGGACTCCTATCTCCTGGCCTTAGCCATCCACTCCTTCCACGCCTTCTCGATTCCCGGCAGATCATCGGGGAGCGTCGCGGCGGCGGTGAGCGCGGTCTCGGCCGACTCGCCCGACAACAGCCGATCGGTCAGCATGCCGAGGAACTCGCGGCCTTCGTGCTCGGCGAGGAAGATCGCGAACGCGACCGACTGCGCGCGAAACAGCTCGGCGCCCTCCAGCTTGCCGCGGTCGCGGCTCGGAGGACCGCCCATGAAGACGCCACCAGCGGGACGGGTGGCCGAGGTGGGCGGAAGCTGCGCGCGACGTTGCGCGTCCTTCGTGGGCTCGGGGCGCGCCGCGTCGATCACGTCACGGAGCGCGAGTGTCTCCGCCCGCTCCGCGAGCCGGAGCACGTACATCTCCTGCGCCGGCGAGCCACCGATCAGCTCCGTGAGCGCGTCCTCGATCCAGTCGGGGATTCGCGCGTCATCACCGAAGCGGACCTCCGCGGCAGGCGCGGAGGGCGTTCGTCCAACTCGATAATCCGCGCGCGCGAGCAGCCACGCGCGAGCGGCGCGCATCATCAGAAATCCGGCCGGCGCGACGGCCGGGCGCGAGGAGCGCTTCTCGGGGACGATCGCCGGTGCGACCGCGCGCCGCGGCCCTTCTCGTGGCTCGACGGTGTCCGGGATCCAGCCATCCGCCACACGATCGCGCGACACGGGGCGCAGCTCGACGACGATCTTCTGCGGCTCGTCGCCGAAGACGCGGCGATACTCGCGCGCAGTGTGATCGAGCGCCTTACGCGCATCGGGCAACAGCTCGCGGATCGGCGCCACCAGCTCATACTCGGGCGATTCGAGAACGAACATGGTGTCGTTCCCGATGATCCGCGGCTCACCGATCGTGACCGGGATTGGCTTGAACACTTCTTCACGCGCCGGAAACATCTCCCGAATGCCGCTGCACGCCGAGAGCGCCGGCAGCGCCAGGACGAGAGCGGTGGAGCGGGACAGGGAAACAGTCATTGAAGAATCCTAAGGAACGCCGGGACCCAGGCGTCGGAGGTCGGAGGGGAACCGCAAGGGACTGGCGTACGAACGCCCTCCCTCTATCATGTCGGGGTCCGCAGTGACGCGGCCCACGTAACTTACGCATCGGAGACCCCATGCGCATCAGGTACGTCACGTTATTGGCGGTGCTCGCGCTGCCGTTCGCGCCGGCGCCGGCGGCTGCCCAGTTCTGCCTCGGTGTCGACGAGGAAAACCCGGACTTCAACTCGGCCGCGGCATGCGCTGCCGCGACCAACACTCCCTTCGGCGCCCTCCCGACGCTGCTGCCCGCAAGCTCGCTCGGGCGAACGGTCACCGGCATCGGGTTCAACTTTCGATTCGCCAACATGGATGAGGAAGGCGACGCGGGCCGTCGGAATTTCGGCGTGGGCATCGAGATCCCGATGGGAACCGCCAGCCTCGGTTTCACGGGCGGGTACGTCGATTACACCTGTGACGTTCCGGGTGAGGACGTGAATTGCAAGAGCGCGATCATGCTGGGTGGTCGCTTCGCGGCCCCGCTCGTCATCAGTCCGATTGGGACCGGGGACACGGGCCAGTCGTTCGTGCTGGGAATGAACGCGTCGCTCGGGTTCGGGACAGGTGATGTGATCGATGCGACCTTCGTCGGTGAGACGATCGAAGTGAGCGGGCGCGGCATCTCGGTCGGCGTCGGGGTGCCGTTCTCGCTCGTGGCGCGGAGTGGAAACATCACCATTACTCCGTTCATCGAGCCGGCGTTTTTCTGGGGTCAGACGAAATTCGAGATCGACGGAAGCATTGGGGCCGGCGAGGAGACCGAGGGCGGGACGGGATTCGTGATCGGCGGTGGAGTCTCGTTCGGCTTCGCGTCGGGTCTCGCACTCGATGTCGGGTTCAAGAAGGTCATGCTCGACGAAGCGAAAGCGCTGATCGGATTGGGACTCAGCTTCCAGCGCTGAGCGGTGTCCGAGCGCTGGGACGTCATCGTCACCGGCCTCGGCGCGATGGGAAGTGCCGCGGTGCGTGAGCTGGCGCGCCGCGGACTTCGCGTCCTGGGGCTCGATCGGTACGTGCCCCCGCACGCGCACGGGTCGACGCACGGCCGCACGCGCATCATCCGCGAGGCGTACTTCGAGCACCCCGCGTACGTCCCCCTCGTGCAGCGAGCCGAGGAGCTCTGGACGGCGTTGGAGCGCGAGGCGGGCGAGCGTCTGTTCGTTCGCACCGGGGGGCTGATGCTCGGCCCGGAGCGGGGGGCGCTCGTCGCCGGGGCGCGTACGTCGGC
>JAICNG010000093.1 GCA_025931335.1 Gemmatimonadaceae bacterium
AACGGACCTCGTATAACAACACGAATTGCCCGAATTGCTCCCGGCGCCGCGCAACCCTCCGCACACAAGCCCAACAGCACATTGTTGTTACTGGAGAGCCGAGCTCGAAGCGCGAGAGGCAATTCGCGTAATTCGTGTCGTTATTCGGGTCAGTCGGCAGTTCAGCAGTCCGTGGCCGCTTGCGGACCGCAGCCAGGCGCCAGGCAAAGCCCCAATTTCCCGAAGAACCTCATTCTTTCCAGAAGGTTCCGCAGTTGCAGTTCCGCTGTGAGTCCCTGTGTCCGTCTCGGTGTCCTCTGTAATAACGCTGTCACGGCTCGTTGCGCATCGAAGCAGGACTCCCACGCAGCTCCTCGATCTCCGCGCGCGCACGCTCCATCAACCGAACCCGCTCCTCCCACGGAATGAACGCCGACGCGAAGCCGTTCAAGGCGATCGTCGCCAGCTCCTCGAAGGTGAAGCCGTGGTGGCGCGCGGCGAGCAGGTATTCATCGGTCAGCGTCGTGCCACTCATCAGCCGGTTGTCGGTATTCAGCACGACGTTCATCCCGCGGTCGAAGTACCGCCGCACCGGATGCGCGTCGAACGACTCGGTCGCGTGCGTCTGAACGTTGCTCGTCAGGCACACCTCGAGGGCGATGCGCCGATCGTTCACGTAATGCGTCAGCGACTCGTCATCGATGAGGTGCGTCGCGTGGCCCAGCCGGTCCGCGCCGCACAAGTGAACGGCTTGACGCACGGACTCCGCGCCGTCCCCCTCGCCGGCGTGGACGGTGACCGCCAGCTCATGCTGTCGTGCATAGGCGAACGCCTCCGCGTGCGCGCCGGCCGGATGCCCGCGCTCCCCACCGGCGAGATCGAAGCCGACGACCCCGCGCTCGCGGTGCGCGACGGCGAGCTTCGCGAGACGAAGCGAGACCGCCGGCTCGAGGTGGCGCAGCCCGCAGACGATGATGCGCGCGACGATGTCGTGATCCCGCTCCGCGCGCGCGAGCCCTCGCGCCGCCGACTCCACCGCCTCGTCGAGCGACAGGCCCTCCTGCGTGTTGAGCACGGGCGCGTAGCGCGTCTCGAGATAGCGCACGCCATCGCGCGCGGCATCGGCCGCCAGCTCATAGGCGATACGCTCGATCGCCTCCGCGCGCTGCATTACCGACAGCGTGATCGTGAAGCGCTCGAGATACTCCTCGAGGTTGTGCGCATCCTTGACGACCATGTGCTCCCGCAGCGCGTCCGCATCGTCGACCGGCATCGTCCGCCCATACTCGCGCGCCAGCTCGAGCATCGTCTCGGCGCGAACCGAGCCGTCCAGGTGACAGTGCAGCTCCGCTTTCGGGAGCGCGCGCAGCAGCTCTCGGCTCATCAGCGGCATGCCTACCGGGCCGCGCGCGCGCCAACGACGCGGAGAATCGTCCCGGTCGCCACCGCGTCGGCCAGCGACGCGGGCAGTCCGCGGCTGTCCGTCACGGTGCGCTCGCCGCGCTCCACCGCGCTCGCCTCGTCGGCGTTCCACTGCCGGAGCGCGTCCTCGACGGTCGCGCCGCGGGGCAGGTCGATGGCCTGGGCGTTGACGTAGACGCGAACGGTGTCGGTCACGTGCCAACCTCGATGATGCGTCGGCCGGTGGGGGCGCGCACGGGCTGTGGCAGCTGCTTCAGATAATCGATGAAAGCATCGAGATCGATGATCGGCAGCGGCTCGCTGCGCACCGCCTCTGCGCCGAGCGCGAGACCGTCGCCCCCGGTCGCCATGAAGTTGTTCATCACTAGCGTGAAGTGTGCGTCGTCGGCGATCGCGCGTCCGTCGGCGAGGCGCAACGCGACGATGCGTTGGCCGGATGGGCGGCGCGGATCGTATGACAGGGTCACCCCGCTCACGTGCACGCGCGGTGGAGTCCGGCCACCGACGATCTTCTCGAAATACGCCCGCAGATCGCTTCCACGCAGAGTGTAACGGTGCAGCGTGTTGGCGAACGGCTGGACCTCGAAGATCCGTCCGTAGGTCGCCGTGCCCGCTGGCAAGTCGGCGCGAATGCCGCCGTTGTTCATGACCGCCACATCGGCCTTGGCCGCCCAGCGCTGCGCATCGGCGACCAGATGCCCAAGCGGGTACTGCTCCCCCGACCGCTGGAGGTGCGCGGAGATGTCGGCGACGCGCGCGCTCACGCGCGGTGCCACCTGGTCGATCGCTCGACGCGCCATCGAGTCGATGCGCGGCGACGGGGCGACGGAGTCGGTGAGCACGTCGCGCACGCTCACGACGGGCATCTCGCCCGGGACGAGGTCGACGACACCGACGGCGCGCCCGTTCGATCTCGCCTGGACGATCGGAACGCCCGGGTCGAGCGTCCGCACCAGCGAGTGGGTGTGACCGCTGACGATCACGTCGACGGCACGCCCCACTCCGCGCGCGAGCTCGACGATCTCCCCTCGGCAGCGGTCGTCGCCTTCGTCGTCGCAGAACGCCCCCGCGTGCGCGACCACGGCCACGAGGTGCGCCCCGCGCGCGCGCAGGGACTGCGCGCGCTCGATGACGACCGGCACCGGATCGACGAAGCGCAAGTCGCTCACGTTGGCCGCGAGCGTCGTGCGCGGCGTCTCGACGGTCGCCACCCCGATGATGCCGACGCGGACGCCGCTCACGTCCACCAGCGTGTCGTCGCGAATCCACGGCACGTCGCGTCCGTCCGCATAACGAACGTTGGCACCGAGGATCGCGTATCGCGCCTCCCCCATGCGGGCGCGCAGCGTGTCCTGCCCCCAGTCGAATTCGTGGTTGCCGAGTGCCGATGCGGTGTAGCCGAGCGCGTCGTAGATGGCGACGACCGAGCGGCCGAACACCAGGTTCGAGGCGGCGGTGCCCTGGAACATGTCCCCGCCATCGAGGAGGAGTACCACGCACCCCGCGCATTCGCTCCGCGCCCGTTCAATGACTGCGGCCACCGCCCCTGCCCCGCCGCGACGGACGCCGCGCGCATCGACGCGGGGCTCGAGCGTCCCGTGAAAATCGTTGGTGGCGATGATGCGCACGCGTCGCGGGAGCGGTCCAACACGCGCCACGGGAATCGTAGTGGGCGTCGCGGGAGCGATCGCCCCGCGATGCATGGCGGCGTATGCCGCCCCGATCGCCGCCGGGGGAACGAGCTCCCAGTTGCGACGGAACACATCCGCCGGCTCGAGCGTGCCGCGGCGGCGGACTTCTTCGATGAGGAGCTGGCGTATGTCCGAGGTGGACTCGTACAGCACCGGCGCCCCGGCGAGCATGGCGTATCCGCCTCCGCCGGTCTGCCGATAGTTGTTCAGCGCGAACGTGAACGAGTCCTCGTCGCGCACCGGCCGGCCGGCCACCTCGAGTCGCGTTATGCGCGACCCGGCCGGTCTCGAGACGTCGATGGTGTAGTCCGCGCCCGCGACAATGTCGTAGTTGTACCCCGGCATTCTCGGATCGACGGCCGGTTCACTCGTGCCCGCGGTGCCGAAGTATCGTGCGCTGAACTCCAGGTACTCCCGCAGCTGCCTTCCGGTGATGCGGATGGAACGCAGCGTGTTGTCGTACGGGTACAGCCGCGCCAGCTCGGCGACGGTGATGTCGCCGGCGTCGAGCGACGCCTCGACCGAGAAGGCAGCGGTCGACGCGAGCTGCGCTCCGGCCGCGCGGCGCTGCGTCTCGAGAATGAAGTCGACGATCGGCGTGTCGGTCACGCGGGACGAGTCGGCGCGCCAGGCCACCGTCGTGCGCCCCACCGCCGTCGTCACGTAGCGCACCGCCTCGGCGTGCGCGCGCGCCGTCGCCGCGAGCACCGCGTCCGACTCCCGTCGCCCCGCGGTGCGAATGATCTCTCCGCGTTTCGCACCAACGGTCCATCGCCCGCTGCTCCGACGCAGCTCGAGGTGCGCGACGGCGACGCTTCCAGCCCAGTTCCGAGGCTGCATCAGCATCGTCGTGCCGATCACCGTGTCGGCGACCTCGCGATGCGAATGGCCGAAGACGATGAGGTCGATGCCTTCGACGTCGCGCGCGACCTGGGCGGTGACGTTCTCGCTCGCCGCACCCGTCGACGCGGTGTCGTAGCTGGACGTTCCGCTGAGCCCCGAGTGCAGGACGACGACCACCACATCGGCGCCCTGCTGCCGCGCCTCGCGCACCGATGCCCGGACGTCCGGGATGATCGCGCGAACGGTGACTCGCCCGCGCACGTTGTCGCGATCCCACACGTTGACGCCGGGCGTGGTGCCTCCCACGATCGCGACGCGGGCCCCCGCGCGCTCGACCATCGTCCACGCGCGATACGTGCGGGTTCCATCCACCCCGTACGTGTTGGCGGACAGAAATGGAAACCGCGCCTGGCCCACGGCGCGGTCGAGGAAGGGCACTCCATAGTTGAATTCGTGGTTGCCGATCGCGGCGGCGTCGTAGCGCATGGCGTTCATCGCGCCGACGATCGGGCTCACCGTGTCGCTGGAGACACGCGCCGCCGTGTACGCGAGCGGGTTGCCCTGGAGCAGGTCGCCCGCGTCGACGAGGATGACGCGCTCGGGATGCGCCGCGCGCAGCGAGTCGACGATCGTCGCCGCGCGGCTGAGGCCGCGGGTCGTGTCGGCCGCGTTGGCGTAGTAATCCCAGCCCCGCAGCCACCCGTGAACATCGGTGGTGGCGGCGACGAGGAGCTCGGTGGTGGCGGGGGGGCTCGGGCGCGACGCAGTTGCGCACGCGACCAGGGCGATGACAAGAGCAAGGCGATGCATGGATAAAGGTGCTCAAGGTGCTCGAGGGGCTCAAGGGCGCTGCTCTCCCCTCGAGCACCTCGAGCACCTTGAGCACCTCGAGCACCTTGCCGATACTCAATCGTGACGAAGGCCTCGCTTCTCATTCACACTCGCGTGCCGCAAGATCCATCCAGCGATCGCATCCGGTGAAGCCGCTCATCATCGGGATCGCCGGCGGCTCCGGCTCCGGCAAGACGACGGTGGCGCGCCGCATCGCCGATGCGCTGGAGAGCGCGTCGATCGCGTTCATCGACATGGATGCCTACTATCGGAACTTCACCAGGCTGTCGGCGGAGGAGCGCAAGCACGTCAACTGGGATCATCCCGACGCATTCGATCTCGACCTGTTCGTGTCGCAGATGACCGCGTTGTCGGCCGGAGAGACCATCGAGAAGCCGATCTACGACTTCGTCACGCATGGCCGCCGCGCCGAGACCGTGCGGGTGGCGCCGGCCGACGTCATCGTCATCGATGGGATTCTGCTCTTCGTGGACCGGCGCGTGCGTGACCTCTGCGACGTGAAGGTATACGTCGACGCGGATGCCGACATCCGCCTCATTCGCCGAATCGAGCGTGACCTGGTTGCCCGCGGCCGTCCCCTGGAGGAGATTCTGACGCAGTACCTGACGACAGTGCGCCCGATGCACCTCGAGTTCGTGGAGCCGAGCAAGCGATGGGCGGACGTGATCGTGCCCCAGGGCGGACACAACGCCGTGGCCACGGAGATGATCGTGGCGAAGATCCATCATCGGTTGTCGGAGGCGAGACGATGACCACCACGCCCGCGGCGGCCGACCGTGTTCTCGTCGTCGACGACGAGGCGGACATTCTCGCGCTGGTGACGTACCACCTGGCGAAGTCGGGATATCGGGTCTCGACGGCCGCGACGGGACCCGAGGCGCTTCGCGCCGCCCGCGACGAGCACCCCGCGCTCATCGTCCTCGATCTCATGCTGCCCGGGATGTCAGGATTCGAAGTGCTCGAGCAGCTTCGCGCCGACGCGGCGACGAGCGGCATCGCCGTGCTCATGCTGACGGCGCGGCGCGATGAGCCCGACCGGATTCGCGGCCTTTCCATCGGCGCGGACGATTATCTCACGAAGCCCTTCAGCCCCCAGGAGCTCGTCCTGCGCGTGGGAGCCATCCTGCGGCGGACCGCCGCCGGCGCCGCGGCGTCACCGTCGGACCAGCTGGTCGTCGGTCCCATTCGCATAGATCGAGGTGCACACCGCGTGTCGATCGAGGGCCACGACGTCGAGCTCACCCCGACGGAGTACAAGCTGCTGTTGACGCTCGCCGAGCGGCGCGGCCGCGTGCAGGCGCGCGCTCACCTGCTCGAGACGGTCTGGGAGGCGGCGCCGGACATTCAAACGCGAACGGTCGACATGCACGTGCAGCGGCTCCGCGCCAAGCTCGGTCCCGCCGGGGAGCTGATCGAGACGGTGCGAGGATTCGGGTACCGTCTGCGAGCCGCGCAGCCGCGAAGCGCGTGACGCCGCGGTAGCCCGTGCGCCTCGCGCAGCGGCTCCTGCTCGGGTCGCTCCTCGTTATCGGGGTCATTCTCATCCTGGTGTTCGCCCTCAGCGAGCGCGGGCTTCGCGCGGGGTTGCTCGAGACGACTGCGGCACGGATGGCCGCCGATGCGCGCTTTCTCGGCACACTCTGGCAGCCGGGCATCGACTCCGATTCGCTCGCTGACGCGGCGGCCGACGCACTGGAGGTTCGCGTCACGCTGATCGACTCGACCGGCCGGGTGGTGGGTGACTCCGAATTCGAGAGCCCGGCCCTCGAGCGTCTGGAGAATCACGCCTCACGACCCGAGATCGCGGCCGCCCGCGCCGGCGGGTCAGGTACCCACGTTCGAGTGAGTCGATCGGCGGGAGAGGAGGCGCTCTTTCTCGCCGTGCCGGCGCCGCGAGGCTTCGCGCGCGTCGCGATCTCGACCGCCGCCGCCGAGGAGACGATTGCGCGCGCGCGGCGGGCGCTGCTCGTTGCGGGCGGCATCGGCGCCCTCGCCGCGATGCTGCTCGCCCTGGTCTTTGCGCGCGCCGTGTCGCGGCCGGTGGCCGAGCTGAGCGAGGTCGCGCAGCAGATCGCCGGCGGGGACCTCACGCGGCGACCGGCCCTCGTCGCACCCGGCGAGGTCGGCGACCTCGCCGTCGCGCTGCATCGCATGACCGAGCAGCTCGCGAGCCGTTTGTCCGCCCTCGAAGCCGAGGATCTGCTCCTCGGCGCGGTGATCGACGCGCTCAACGAGGCGGTGGTGGCCGTGGACGCGCGACGCCGGGTGGTGCGGGTGAACGTTGCGGGGCGGCGACTGCTCGGCATCCGCGATGTTGTTCCCTTCTCCGCCGATCAGCTCCCGCGCGACGCCGCGCTGCGCGATGCGCTGTCCGCAGCCCTCAGTGGAGAGAGCGTCGATGGCCTCGAGCTGGTCATCGAAGGCCGCACCGTTGCGTTGACTGCTCGCCCGCTGTCGCGAGGAGGCGCGGTCCTCGCCGCGCTCGACCTCACTGACGTGCGTCGTCTGGAGACCATCAGGCGCGACTTCGTGGCCAACGTTTCGCACGAGCTGAAAACGCCGCTGACGGTGATCGGCGGCTTCGCCGAGACGCTCGGGGATCCAGGGGTGTCACCCACCGAGCGCGACACGTTCGCGCGAACCATCGTCGCGAACGTCCGGCGGATGCAGCGAATCGTCGACGACCTGCTCGATCTCTCGCGGATCGAGTCTGGAGGATGGCTCCCGGCTCCGGTGCGCGTCGACGTCGAATCGGTCGCGGCCGATACCATGGCATCCTGCCGGGCGATGGCCGCCGAGAAGGGAGTGACGTTATCCACCGACGTGGGACCGAACGCGGAGTGGGTGCACGCGGACCCGACGGCGGCTCGTCAGGTGATCGCGAATCTCGTCGAGAACGCGATTCGCTACACGCCCGCCGGCGGTCAGGTCACCGTGTTCAGCGAGCGCGAGGGACACGGCGTCTGGCTCGGCGTGCGCGACACCGGCATCGGGATCGCGCCCGAGCACGTGTCGCGGATCTTCGAGCGCTTCTATCGCGTCGATCCCGCACGGTCACGCGAGGCGGGCGGCACGGGACTCGGGCTGTCGATCGTCCGCCACCTCGCCGAGGCGCATGGCGGGCGCGTGCGCGCCGAGAGCACGCCGGGACGCGGAACCACGATCGCCGCGTACTTCCCCTCTCCGCCAGCCTAACGCTCTCGCGCGCGTAGACACGGCCGTTTCACGACCGTTTCGCCGCGGTGACGTGCGCGATACCCGCGTCCGTGAGACTCCACCTGCGCTGGACTCGCGCGGTCCCAGCGAAGTCCCGTTCGAGGCTCCGGGCGTGCGCGGGCGGTCCTCGGCTCCAGGTCTCTCCAGCCGACAGCCGATCGCGCCTCTCGAGTGGGGTTCGAATCGTACTTCGCGGGTACCCGCGAGACGTCGTGACACACCTGTGACCGCGACAGGTCACGAGCGTGATCGACGCGGCGTAGGGTTCACGCACCAGGAGGTGAGCATGTCCGTACGATCGAACCTGACCATCGAAGCGCACCGCTCAGCCGCGACGGTGTACGCGAGTGGCGACCTCACCACGGCGGCGGTGCTCCGAGCGATCGCGACTGTCGAGCGGCTTCCGTCCCACGTCCGCGCCATTTGCGTCGACCTCCGAGGCATCCGGCGCACCGACTCGCGGGCACTCCGGATTCTCGAAGCGTTTCTGGGCCGGTGGCGCGCGGCACGTCGGGGAATGAGCCGGGTGAAGCTCGCGGAAACCGCGAGCACGAGCCTCGTTGCGATCAAGTTTGCGCACAAGCGATTTGCGCCCGCACCCGCGACCGCGGTGGGGGCGTCGTGACACGTTCGTTGCGTGACCGTGCGGGTTCCGAGACACGGTAACGGCAGCTTTTGGTCGTGACGTGAATCGCGTTGCGCCTTTCTGGCGCGGCGCAACTCCAACCGCCACGACCAATGACCCGACGACTCGACCGATTTGCCTTCGTCGCACGCACGACGCTCGTGATCGGCCTGCTGTTCGCCGTTACACTTCCGCTCGCCGCCCAAACGCCCACCGGCCACATTGTCGGCCGCATCGTCGACGCGGAAACGGGCCGCGGGATCTCCGATGCGGGGATCCAGCTCGTCGGCACGACGATGGGCGTGACCTCCGGCTTCGAAGGTCGCTACACCCTCGTCAGCGTCCCCGCCGGCACCGTCACGCTTCAGGTGCGGCTCCTCGGCTACCAGCCGAAGACGGTGACCGGGCTACAGCTGAGCGCCGGAGCCACGCTGGAGCAGGACATCACGCTCTCGCCCGCGACGATCCAGCTCGAGACGACGGTCGTCACCGCCGACGCCGAACGGGGCTCGGTCAGCGCCGCGCTCGACGCGCAGCGGAACGCGACCGGGATCGTCAACGCCGTGACATCGGAGCAGATCCAGAAGAGTCCCGACGGCGACGCCGCACAAGCGGTGCAGCGCGTCAGCGGCGTCACCGTTCAGGACGGCAAGTACGTGTTCGTCCGCGGCCTCGGCGAGCGTTACACGACCGCGTCGCTCAACGGCGCGCGCATCCCGAGTCCCGAGCCGGAGAAGCGGCTGGTCCCACTCGATCTTTTCCCGGTCGGCTTGCTCCAGACGGTCACGACGTCGAAGACGTTCACTCCCGATCAGCCCGGGGACTTCAGCGGGGCGTCGCTCGAGATCAGGACGCGCGAGTTTCCGGCGGAACGCCAGATCTCCTACTCGGCGAGCGTTGGGTACAACAGCGCCGCCACCGGGAAGTCGATTCTGGCCGCTCCGCGCGTCGGAATGGAATGGGCGGGCTTCGGCGGCGACGATCGCAACATGCCGTCGCTGCTCGCGGGAACGCGGGGCACGACGTTCTTCCGACCCGGGCCCGCCACGAATCAGCTCGTGTCCTCGTTCCGCAACAGCTGGTCGCCGAAGTCGGTCGACGGCACGCCCAACACCTCCTTCTCCGCGTCGTTCGGCGGATCGGATCCCGTGCTCGGCCGCATCCTCGGCTACACCGCATCGCTGTCCTACTCGTACAACCAGGAAGTGCGCGCCGATGAGGTTCGCGGCATCGCGCAAGGAGGTGGCGAGGGTGGTGCCGTGCCCTTCGCCGAATGGCGCGGCTCCACGGGGCGCGAGAGCGTCCAATGGGGCGGGCTCCTGAATCTCTCGACGCTCGTCGGCGGCTCGAGCCGCATCGCGTTGAACAACACGTACACGCGCAGCGGCGACAACGAAGCGCGGTTCGAGGAGGGCAGCGTCGAGGAGTTCGCCGAACGCCGCAGCATTTTGCGCTACATCGAGCGGTCCGTCCGGTCGAACCAGCTCGTGGGCCAACACCAGTTCGGCGCTCGCAACGAGCTCGATTGGTCGGTGACGTCCTCCGGCGTCACGCGGGTAGAGCCCGATCGCTCGAAAGTGCTCTACCGCCGCCTGACGAACGATCCCGCCGGCACACCCTACCATCTCGAACCGGGGCGAAATGGCGCCGAGCGTACGTTTCTCGACCTGACGGAGTCGAACGTGAGCGCCGGTGCGAACTACCGCGTCGAGTTCGGTGAGATGGGTCGTGGCCACTTCGTGAAGTTCGGCGGCTCGTGGCGCTCGACCGATCGTGATGCCGACAACTTCGCCTATCAGATCTTCGAGAGCGGACTTCCGGTCACCGCGTTGGAGCTTGCGCCGGAGCAGATCTTCGATGGGCGGTTCGCCGGGCCCGCCGATTCGGTGTTCAGCATGGAGTCGGTGGCGCGCGCGGGGTCGTACACCGCGAAGGACCGGGTGCTCGCCGGTTACGCGATGCTGGAGCTGGCGCTGAGCGAGAAGATCCGCGTCGTCGGTGGTGCCCGCGTGGAGGCGGGCGACCTCGAGGTGACCACCGAGCTGGCGGACGGGCTGCTCGTTCCAAGCGCGTTGAAGAAGACGGACGTGCTTCCTTCGCTCGCGCTCAACCTGCGCCCCACCGAAGCTCACAATTTGCGATTCTCCGTTTCGCAGACGCTGTCGCGACCGGAGTATCGGGAGCTGTCGCCGACCAACGTCGACGATGCCTCGATCGGTGTGCTCTTCCAGGGCAATCCGAACCTTCGCCGGACGCTCATTCAGAACGCGGACGCGCGGTGGGAGTGGTATCCCAACCCCGGCGAGGTGTTCAGCGTCGGCGTGTTCTACAAGAAGTTCAAGGACCCGATCGAGCGGACCGAAGTGAACATTTCGGGGCTGCGTGACGCCGCGCAGCAGACTGTCGTGAACGCCGAAGGCGCCAGCAACTACGGCGTCGAGCTCGAGATGAGAAAGGGACTTGGGCTCCTCGGCGCCGCCTTCGACGGCTTCGTGCTGTTCACGAACGCGACGATCATGAAGAGCGAGATCGAGATCGGCGACCAGAGCGTCGGCACACTCACCAGCACGAGCCGCTCGATGGTCGGCCAGGCCCCGTACGTGGTGAATGGCGGGCTCAGCTATTCGACGCCGAGTGGGCGGGCCAGCGCGACGGCGCTCTACAATGTCGTCGGGCGCCGCATCGTCGCCGCGTCCGTCGTGCCCCTGCCCGACGTGTATGAGGAAGCCCGCCAGTCGCTCGATCTGTCGCTCCGTCTCCCGATTGGGCGCTCGCTGTCGGCGAAGCTGGACGCGAAGAACATCCTCGATGAGCCGTACGAGCAGCGCATCGGCCCGGTGGTTCGGGAACGCTACACGACCGGTCGGGTGCTCGCGCTCGGGATGAGCTGGCAGCGATAGGCGGATCGTGACGCCACCGTGACGCCGCCGGGACCGTTCCGGAACGTCACGGTGGTTTGTTAGGCGTGGCGCCCATCGAACGCAGCGGCGCAACACGCACCCTCATCCAACAAGGTGAATGATGAGCTTTCTCCCTCGACGTCACTCGGCCTGGATCGCCGTGGCTGCCTTCGGCGCTCTCGCCGCGTGCAGCGACGAAAACGATCCCGTGCAGCCGGTCGCGCCCAACCCGCCCGCGAACGTGCAGGCGACGAGCCTGACATCGACCAGCACGCGCCTCACGTTCACGGCGGCCAGCGGCGCGAGCGCGTACGTGATCGAGCGCGCGACCGGCGCCACCGGCGGAACGTTCACGGTGCTCGACACGATCACCGCGCCCCCGTTCGACGACACCGGGCTCGCGCCACAAACGACCTATCGCTATCGCGTCGCCTCGCTCTCGGGGAACCTCAAGGGCGCGTACAGCGGCGAGGCCTCGGTAACGACAGGCGCCACGCCGGTGGTGACGGTGAGCGGCAACATCGGCGCGAACCGCACGTTCGATCGCGACACGATCTACAAGCTTTCGGGGTTCGTGAAGGTCACCAACGGGGTCACGCTCACGATCGAAAGCGGCACGCGGATCATCGGCGACCAGGCGACGGCAGGGAGCGCGCTGTTCATTCTCCGTGGCGCGAAGATCATTGCCGACGGAACCGCTGACGCGCCGATCGTCTTCACGTCGGAGAAGGCCGCCGGCCAGCGTGCGCGCGGCGATTGGGGGGGCCTCATCGTCGTTGGCGGCGGAACGATCAACCGGTCCGGGCAGGTGATCCTCGAGGGGTCCAATGCCAACGTGCCTAACGGGGGTGCTCCCGGCGTCGACTACGGCGGCGGCACCGCTTCCGGCGACACCGTGAGCAGCGGCACGCTGCGGTACATGCGCGTGGAGTTCGCCGGCTACGCGGTCGCGGCCGCGCAGGAGCTGAACAGCTTCACGCTCGCGGCCGTCGGGAGCAATACGACGCTCGAGTACCTCCAGAGCATGGCCGGCCTGGATGACTCGTTCGAGTGGTTCGGCGGCGCAGTGAACGGACGGTACCTCGTGTCCTACGAATCCGGCGACGATCACTTCGATGCGTCCGAGGGCTATCGCGGAAAGAACCAGTTCCTGATCGCCTTCCAGTCGATCGCGGGAGATCCGGGCGGCAGCGATCCGCAGGGCTTCGAGGTGGACGGGTGCGCGGGTGGCGGCTGTACGGCGCCGGCCGGGGGCGTCGCGGAATCATCGCAACCGTACAACATGCCGGTATTCGCCAACTTCACCGTCGTCGGCACAGGCAACCTCGGAATCTCCGGCACGAGTGGGGGCGTGGGCATGGTGCTTCGCCGCGGCACCGGCGGGACGTACATCAACGGGATCGTGGCTCGCTGGCCGCGGCGCGGCGTCAGCGTCCGCGACTCGACGACGTTCAATCGTGAGGCGGCGGACAGCCTCATCGTCTCGAACGTCCTGCTCGCCGAGAACGCCGGCGGTCACTTCGATGCCGACAGCGTGAAGACGCGTCTTGGCGCGGCGGGGTTCGAGGAGTCGGCGAACACCACGGCGTCGCTGTTCACGACGTTCCCAACGACCACCGATCAGAACACCACCGGCGCGAGCTTCGACTGGACGCCCCCCGCGGGATCCCCGGCTGCCGCCGGCGGCCTGAATGCCTTCACCGGACTCGTCGCCAACCGCGCAGGGACCTTCGTTCAACCGACCGCGTATCGCGGTGCCGCCGCGCCCGGCGGGGCGAAGTGGTGGCAGGGCTGGACCGTTTACTACCGCAACTAGTGAACTGCGTCTGAGGTCCTGCGTGCAGGGGGTCCACGGAGCCGCAGCGAAGTGCGAACGGCAACCTCGCATCAACACGGATTCTTCGACGGCAAAAACAGCACGGCAACGGCAATTTTACCGCAGAGAACGCAGAGGACGCAGAGAAACGTCAACGCAGCGGGGTTTGACAACGGCTCCAGCGGGTGCAG
>JAICNG010000057.1 GCA_025931335.1 Gemmatimonadaceae bacterium
GACGAGATAATCGGGCTTGCCGACGATGCCGTGGTGCGCGGAGCGAAGCGCACGCGAGGGGCGCGAGACGACGGAATCGCTGGCGACGACGCGGCCGCGCAGCCCGGACCGCCGCACGAGCATCGCGCTCACGATGCCCAGCACGATTGCCGCGGCCAGCAGGGCGAGGATGATGGTCATCGCGTCGCGCTCCAGGCGAGCACCGCGAGCGCGGCTGCGCCGAGCAGAGCGGCGAGCCAGCCAAGTGCACGCGCCCACCAGAGCGACCACGCGTGACGGCGATGCGCTGCGTGGCCCGCGCTGAACCGCTTCCCCTGCGTCTCCGTGGCCACACCGCGCACGGCGCGCAGCCACCATGCGCGACGACAATACGCGTACTCGCCCAGCTCCGAGGCCGAGATGAATCGCTCGGGCCTCGGCGAGGGTGACACCGTCATGCCGCGGGATCGCGAAGCGCCGGTGGCGTGTCGGCCGGCTGGTGCTTCCAGCGCCGGTGCTGCCAGAAGTACTGCTCGGGCGTCTTCCGCACCAACCCTTCGAGGATGCGTGTGTACGACGCCACGATGCCGTCGACATCCCGCTCGCGATCCCCGGTCTCCTCGTACGGCACGTTCTCGAAGGAGAGGTGAAAGCGTCCGTCGGGCTCGCGCACCGCCGCGACGAATAGAGTCGGTGCGTGATAGCGAAGAGTGAACACGGCGGGCCCGCGCGGGGTCTTCGCGGGACGACCGAAGAACGGCACGTGGGTCGAGGCAAGATTGAGCACGCCCTGATCGGCGAGGAACCCGATCGCGCGGCCCTCCTTGAGCGATCGCGTGGTCCGCCGCACGGCATCGGCATCGTAGACGACGGTCATGCCGAGGTCGACGCGCGTCTGGTTGAGGTAGCGATCGAAGATCGGGTTGGACATGCGGCGCACGATGACGTCGACGGGAACACCTCGCGCGGCAATGTACGCGCCCGAGACCTCCCAATTGCCGAAGTGGCCCGCGATGAGCAGCACCCCGCGCTGTGCCGCGATCGCCCGCTCGACAAGTTCCCACCCCGTGGTGCGCGACACGAGATCGAGGATGCCTTTCTTTCCGAGCGACGGCATGAGCGCAGTCTCGACGGCGAGCCGCCCGAGATGATCGTAGGAGCCGCGCGCAACCTGTGCGACGCGATCGGCGCTCCACTCGGGGAATGCTGCCGCGATCTGGCGCTCGACCACGCGGCGTCGCACGCCGAACGGCGAGTATCCGAGCCGACCGAGCGCGCCGCCGAGCGACGAGGCGCGCCGCCAGCGGAGCGCCGAGAGCGCGGCCACCGCGGTGCGCAGCCCGGCGTACTCCAGCCGGTGCGCGATCGTCACCGGGCGGCTCACTTTCGCTTCCAGCGCGACCGGTCGGCCGCGGCCGCGGCAGCGCGCTCGAAGCCGTCGAGCATCGCGGCCTCGGTGAACTCGCGCGCCACGCGCAGCCGGCCGGCGGTGCCCATCGCCGTGCGCTGGTCATCGTGCGCGAGCAGGCGCGCCAGCGCGGCCGCCGTGGCGGGCGCATCGTTCGAGGGAAGCAGCAGCCCGGTAATCCCATCGGCGACGTACGTACCCGCGAGGGGACCACGCTCGGCGAGCACCGGCACCTTCATCGCCATGAAATCGAGGCAGGCGAACGCGGCCGCGTCCCCGGTCGCGACCACCCATCCCAGGTCGGCCGCCCGCAGCACGGCGAGATAGTCTTCACGCTCCCCCGCGAAGGTCACGATCTTCGTGAGGCCGAGCGCGGCGGCATGCATGCGGAGGTCTTCATCGTCGGAGCCGGGGCCGACGAGCGTGAGGCGGAGATTGGGATGGTTTGGTGCGAGCAGCGCGACCGCGCGGACCATCGTCGCCGCCCGCGCGCGGGCGCCGTGATCACACACGGCGACCACGAGGGCGGTCGAGTCCGTGGCGCCGAGCGAAGCGCGAGTCACGGGACGAACGGTATCGTATGCGTCGACGTCGACGCCTAACGGCGCGGCCGCCGGCTCGAAGCGCAAGCGCTTGAGGACGGGCAGATCGCGCAGGTCCTCCTCGCTTCCGACGAGCACCCCGGCCGCGGCGAGCCGCGACCCGAACCCGCGCTGCTCCTTCACCTCCGCGGCGGCGCCCGACGCCACGCGGCGAATGACGGCAGCCCGGCCGGCGAGGAAAGTCGCCAGCGAGGCCACCTTGTGCTCGCGAGGCGTGTGGACGAAGACCACTTCGATGAACCGCCCGGCGAGCGCACGGCGCAAGCGGAGGGACGACAGCAGCCACCATCCGTCGGAGCGAATGGGGACGACGTCGTGCCCGCCGGAGGCGACCTTCTGCTCGACCGCGCCCTCCGGGCTGCAGACGTAGGTGATGTGATGCCCCCGCGCGTGCAGTCCGCGGGCGGCGGCGGCGAACGCGCGCGCCTCCCCGGACCAGGCGCGTGCCGAGTAGTAGAACAGGAGGCGCACTAGGAGCCGGGCAGGATCACGTCAGGATTTCTTCGCGCGTCGCGTTCCCTTCATCACGGAACTGCATCTGATGCAGGCGCGCATAGGTGCCCCCGGCGGCGAGCAGCTCGCGATGCGTTCCGCGCTCGACGACCCGGCCGCGATCGAGCACCAGGATCTGCGTCGCGTGCTGAATGGTCGAGAGGCGGTGCGCGATGACGAAGACGGTGCGCCCCTCGAGGAGACGATCGATCGCCTGCTGAACCAGGCGCTCCGACTCCGTGTCGAGCGCCGACGTCGCCTCGTCGAGGATGAGGATCGGTGGGTCGATGAGCAGCGCGCGGGCGATCGCGATACGCTGGCGCTGACCCCCGGAAAGGCGGGCGCCGCGCTCCCCGAGCAGGGTGTCGTACCCTTGCGGGAGCTCGCTGATGAAGGTGTGCGCATTGGCCGCGCGCGCGGCGCTCTCGATCTGCGCTTCGGTGAAGCGGTCCGCCATTCCGTAGGCGATGTTGCTGCGCACCGTGTCGTTGAAGATCACCGTCTCCTGGCTGACGATGCCCATGAGCCGTCGCAGCGACGGGAGACGAATCGCTCGCGTGTCGATGCCGTCGATGGTAATGCGTCCGGATGTCGGCTCGTAGAAGCGCGGGATGAGGTCGGCGAGCGTGCTCTTCCCCGCTCCGCTCGCGCCGACGAGGGCGATGACGTCGCCCTTCCGCGCCGTGAACGAAACCCCGGAGAGCACTGGCTCGGCCTCGTACGCGAAGGAGACGTCGTCAAAGTCGATCTCGCGCTCGAAGCGCTCGATCTGTCGCGTCCCCTTGTCGGCCGCGATCTCGGTGGGGACGTCGAGCACCTCGAACAGCCGGTCGGCGGCGGCGAGCGACGACTGCGCGACCGTGGGCAACTGAGAGAGCGATTTGAGCGGCGCGAGCATTCGCATGACGAGCGTCAGGAACACGAGAAAGGCGGACGCCTGTAGCACGCGCGCGTCGAGTACGAGCGTGGCGCCGTACCAGAGGAGGAGGACCGTGATCGCCGTCGCCATCGTCTCGGTGATCGGCTGCGACAGCAGGGCGAGACGCGAGGTGCGGACGAGCCCCTTTGAGTACCGATGGCTGGCGTCGACGAACTTCCCTTCCTCGTGCCCTTCGGCGCTGAACGACTTCACGAGCCGGATGCCGCTCACGTTCTCCTGGAGCACGCTCATCATCTCGCCATGGTCGTCGTGGAGCCGCCGGTAGCGCTTTCGCAGACGCGACAGCAGGGGACGCAACGCGAGAATCAGCGCCGGCGCAAGCACGAGCGCGATGAGCGTGAGGCGGCGCGAGATCCCCCACAGATACGCGATGTAGATGATGACGACCGCCGCGCTCTGAATGGCCGACGTCACGATCTGCGTGATCAGCTGCTTGGTCTGCGCGGTGTCGGACAGCACGCGCGACAGGATCTGACCGGTCTTGTTGCGCGTGAACCACCCGATCGGGAGCCGCTGGAGATGGCGATACACCGCGTCGCGCAGGTCGCGGGTGACGTACTCCTGGAGCTGCACGCCCAGCTGTCCGGCGAACCACACGAAGAAATTCTTCAGCGCGACCGTCACCATCAGAATGACGATGACGTTGCGCAGCGAATCCATCGGGCTCGCCGGATCCACCATGTCCCCGATGACGCGGCGCAGGAAGCTGGTGACCCACCCGCCGTCGACCGGAAGTGGATCGGTGCCGAAGAGCGCGTTGAGGAACGGGATGAGCAGCGCGAAGGCGAAGCCGTCGAGCGCGGCCGCCGTGACGCTGGCGAGCACGGTGCCGACCATGCGCCACCAGTGAGGGCGGAGGAAGGGAACCAGTCGCCGATAGACGTCCGTACGCGCCACGACGGCCTACCGTCGCGGCGTGAGCAGCGCGATCGGGAGAATCATCTCTTCCGGCGTCGCGCCGCCATGCAAAAAGGACCCGCGATACCGCGTCTGATATTCGCGCAGCTTGGTGGGATAGACGAAGAAGGAGTCGCCCGTCGCCAGGAGGATGTTGCCCCCCATGCCGCGGCGCGGAAGCCGCAGGTCATCGGAGTTGGTGAACAGCAGCGCCAGCTCCGGCCGCTCGGCGCGGAGATCTTCGCCGAACTTGTAGCGCAGGTTGGCGGTGGCGTCGCGCTTCGCGAACACGGTCGCGGGGGAGAGGCAGTGGATGGAGCCGTGATCGGTGGTCAGCAGGACGTGAATCTTGCGCCGCTGTGCCTCGCGCAGGAGCGTGAACAGCCCCGAGCGCTGGAACCACTGGCGCGTCATCTGGCGGAGAGCGATCTCGTCGCGCGCGACCTCGAACAGGATGGCGGACTCACTGCGCCCGTGCGTCAGCAGGTCGACGAAGTTGAACACGAACGCGCCGATCCCTTCGGCGGGGAGTGCGCTCGGAAGCCGTCTGACGAGATCGTCCGAGTCGGCGGCCGTCGAGATCTTCTCGTACCGCACGGGATACCGCCTCCCCGCCTCGGCGAGCTGGGCCTCGAGCAGTTGGCGCTCGTGCGCATTGAGCGTCTCGTCCTCGCGGTCGCCCCACCAATCGGGGAATCGCGCCGCGATCTCGCCGGGGAAGAGGCCGCTGAAGAGCGCGTTGCGGGAATACGGGGTCGCGGTGGGAAGAATCGAGAAGTAGTGCGTGGTCTCGACCTCGAACAGCGGCGCGAGCAGCGGCATGAGGATGCGCCACTGGTCGAGGCGCAGGCAGTCGACGACGACGAACATCGCGGCGCGCTCGCGCTCGAGAATCGGTAGCAGAAACTCGCCGACGACGTCGATCGAGAGGGGCGGCCGGTCGCCCTCGAGATCGCGCAACCATCGCGGATACTCGCGGCGGATGTAGGCCGCGAAATCGCGCCGCATGGTGGGATACAACCCCTCCAGCGATTCGTGCAGCCCCATCTCACCGATCTGCGTGAGCTCGATGTCCCAGTCGACGAGCTCGCCGTAGCGCTCGATCCACCCGCGCCAGTCGAGGGCGTGATCGCGCTCGTTCTGGAGCGCGCGAAAGCGCTCGACGAACTGCCGCGCCACGGCCTGCTGTCGAATCTGCGGCCCTTCGAGGATGCGCGTGACGACGGTGAGCACCTGGCGGGGATTGATCGGCTTGACGAGGTAGTCGTCGATGTTGGCGCCGATCGCCTCGCGCATCGTCGTGTCTTCCTCGCTCTTCGTGACCATCACGATCGGAAGGGCGGGATCGACGTCGCGCAGCTCGCGGAAGGCCTCGAGCCCGCGCTTGCCGGGCATCTGCTCGTCGAGCAGGACGAGGCCATACGGCCGGCGGCGGAGCATCTCGACCGCGTCATCGGCGTTGGTGGCCGAATCGACGTCGTAGCCTTTGTCACGCAGAAAGATGCGGTGCGACTCGAGCAGGTCCGCCTCGTCGTCGACCCACAGGATGCTCTTCACGGGAAGGGGCATGGCTTCGGAATCTAACGGGCGTGGAGAGATCCGGGGACCGTGCTCGAGGTGCTCCAGGTGCTCGACGTGCCCCAGGGGACTGCGTCTCCCTCGAGCACATCGAGCACCTGGAGCACCTATATTCTTGCCGTGCTTCCCCCCTTCGCCGTACCTCCCGTTCGCTTTCCCTTTCGTGCGCTCGCGGCGCGCGCCGGACGCGCGCCGCTCGGCGGCGAGCGCGAGGTGGCGATGGCGGCGCTCATGGTGGCGCGCCTGTCGTGCGATGCCGTGCGGGGCGGGGCGCTGTCCGACGAGCAACGCCGCGAGCGAGCGACTGCCGCCAAGGCGTGGCTCGCGTCCGTCGCCGTGCCGGCCCGAGCACGGCCGGCGCTCGCGCGGGCGCTCGACGCCACGGCGGGCGACCGGGCGGCACTCGCGACCGCGGTCGATGAGCTGGCGAGGGTCGCCACGGCCTGGCTCGACGAGGCGAGCGTGGCCGAATTGCGTGGCGTAACCGCCGCACCATTCGTCAATCCACGATGACCCGGATCACCGACCTCTCGCCGCTGGGGCGCGTCATGCGACGCGTGGACGCCGTCTCCGATGGCGCCCCCGCGCCGGACACGATCGCGACCGGATTTCCGAGCCTCGACCGGGCCATCGGTGGTGGTGCGCGCCGGGGCGACCTCATCATCATCGGCGGTGATGTCGGCGTCGGAAAGTCGGCGCTCGCGCTCGCCGTGGCGCTGCGCGCGGCGCACAACGGCCACGCGTCGACGTTCTTCACCGGCGAGGCGAGCACGGAGCGTGTGATCGAGCGAGCGCTCGCG
Organism: Gemmatimonadaceae bacterium; assembly: GCA_025931335.1. Classification (GTDB taxonomy): domain Bacteria; phylum Gemmatimonadota; class Gemmatimonadetes; order Gemmatimonadales; family Gemmatimonadaceae; genus JAICNG01. Next base: position 6,697 of record JAICNG010000057.1, read on the forward strand.
CTCGAAGGCCGCGCTCGCATCGATGACATTCGCGGCGGAACGCTCGACGAGGCTACGCGCGCATCGCTTGGCGCCGCGGCGGTGCGGCTTCGCGAGCGCATGCCCGACGTGTACGGACTCCCCGGCGCGGGCGTCGATGCGCTGGCGCTGGAGCTGCGCTCCATCGCGGATCCCGCGCTCGTCGTCATCGATCCGCTTCAGGCGCTTGCGGTCGGCTCGACGACGCAGGACGAGCAGTTCGCGCACTCCATCCGCGAGCTGAAGCGCGCGGCGGTGGAGCTCAACATCGCGGTCCTGCTCACCGCGCATGCGCCCTATCTGGTGTCCACGCGCGCCAACCCCCGTCCAACGCTGGCCGACCTGGGAGCGCTCGGCGCCCCCGGGCAGCACGCCGACATCGTCCTTGGGCTCTTCCGCGAGGAGCTTTACCCCGCCCTTCAGGGGGCGGAGGGGGCGACGGAGCTCGCGATCCTGAAGAATCGCAACGGGCCGAGCGGGATGTACGTGGATCTGTACTTCTACAAGCAGTGGCTGAGGTTCGAGGATATGGCTGAGTAGCGATTGCGGATTGCGGATTGCAGACTGAACCCGGGAGCTCCCGCCGCGCGGCGGAGGCCCCGGGTTTGTTCGCAATCCGCAGTCCGCAATCCGCAATCCCGCGTTATATTTCGCGACTTCCCTCCCTCTCGCGCACCCCATGGCCGGTCACAGTAAGTGGAAGCAGATCAAGCACTACAAGGCCGCCGCCGACGCGAAGCGCGGGGCGCTGTTCACCAAGCTCATTCGTGAGATCACGGTCGCCGCGAAGTCGGGCGGCGGCGATCCGGACGGGAACCCGCGGCTGCGCACGGCCATCGAGGCCGCGCGGGCGGCGTCGATGCCGAAGGACAACATCGAGCGCGCGATCAAGAAGGGCACGGGAGAGCTCGAGGGCGTCAGCTATTCCGAGATCACCTACGAGGGGTTTGGCCCAGGCGGTGTCGCCATTCTCGTGCACACGCTCACCGACAATCCCACGCGCACCGTCGCCGACCTGCGCCACACGTTCTCGCGCCTCGGCGGCAACCTGGGCGCATCGAACTCGGTGGCGTGGATGTTCGAGCGAAAGGGGCAGATCTACGTCGACGCGACCCGCTTCAGCGAGGACGCCGCCCTCGAAGCGGCGCTCAACGCCGGCGCCGAGGACCTGAAGCGCGAGGGCGAGCAGTTCATCGTGACGACCGATCCCACCGCGCTGCACCAGGTGAAGGGGGCGCTCGAAGCTGCGGGCATCGCCGTCCAGGAGTCGGAGATCGCGAACATTCCGAAGAACACCGTCCGCGTCGAGGGGAAGACCGCCGAGCAGCTGCTGAAGCTGCTGGAAGAGGTCGAGGACCTCGACGACGTGCAGAAGGTGGCGGCGAACTTCGACATGGATGTGAGTGAGATGGCAGGGGCATGATCGCGGAGTGCGGATTGCGGATTGCGAGTGGAGCCCCACTGCCCGGGCCGTTGATGCCGTTCAATCTGCAATCCGCAATCCGCAATCGCGTTCTCGCATGCTCGTCCTAGGCATCGACCCCGGCACCGCCCTCACCGGCTACGGTGTCGTGCGCGGGGAGCCGTTCGGGGCGCTCGCGCTCGTGGAATGCGGGGTGATTCGCACCAGTGCGCGCGATCCGCTGCCCGTTAGGCTGCGCGAGATCTACGAGGACGTGCGCGCTCTCATCGACCGGCTCAAGCCCGATGCGCTCGCGGTCGAGGACGTGTTCTACTCGCGCAACGTGCGCACCACGGTCGTGCTCGGCCATGCGCGCGGCGTGGTGCTGCTCGCGGGGGAGCAGGCGAATCTTCCCGTCCACGAGTATCCGCCGGCCGAGATCAAGAAGGCGGTCGTCGGGACGGGGGCGGCAACGAAGGAGCAGGTGCAGTTCATGGTGACGCGGCTGCTGCGGCTCCGCGCGGCGCCGCAGCCGAGCGACGCCGCCGATGCCGTCGCCGCCGCGCTCGCGCACGTCATGACGGCGCGCCTGCCCCGGCTCGGCGAGCTCGCGCCGTCGGCGACGCTCTCGCTTGGGACGCGCTCGATGCGCGGACGGAAAACGTGATCGCGCACGTCCGGGGAAAGCTGGTCGCCAAGGATCTCGACCGCGTCGAGATCATGACGGCGGGGGGCACCGGCTACGAGCTGTCGGTGCCACTGTCGGTGTACGAGACGCTGCCGAAGGTGGGCGATGACACGTCGCTGCACACGCACCTCGTGGTGCGCGAGGACGGGTGGCAGCTCTTCGGATTCGCGACCGTCGTCGAAAAGCGTGTCTTCCAGCGGCTCCTCACCGCTTCCGGCATCGGGCCGGCCCTGGCGCTGGGGATGCTCTCCGCCCTGTCGGCCGACCGGCTGGTTCGCGCGATCCGCGAAAAGGACCTGGCAACCCTTCAGGGGGTTCCGCGCGTGGGGCGGAAGAAGGCCGAACGGCTGATCCTGGACCTGGCCGACAAGCTCGATGACGTGCAAGGCGATGTCGCCGACATCGCGCGGCCGGATGGCGCGGGCGCGGACGATGCCGTTCGAGCGCTGGTGTCGCTCGGCTACGCGTCGGTCGACGCGGAAAAAGCGGTCCGCTCGGCCCTGGATGAGGGGGGTCGCGGGCTGTCGGCTCCGGAGCTCATTCGCCGGGCGTTGTCAAAAGTCAGCACTCGGTAAGGAAGAGCGTAGCGCTCAACGAAGGGCCGATTTGGGGCGTATCATCTCGATGATCCTTCCACTCCTGGTTTTCAGCCTCAGCGTGGTGTCGCAGGACACGCTGCGCCTCTCGCTTCCGGAGGCGGTCACGATCGCGCTTCGCGAGGCCGACGAGGTCAAGCGCGCCAACGCGGACGTCTCGCTCACCGAGGCGCAGGTGACGACCTCGCGCGCCACCGCGCTTCCGCAGCTTCGATTGACGGGGACGTACAACCACGTACTGGCAAACGCGCGCGCGCGCGCCGTCAACCAGGTGTTCAACCAGCCGAACACGTACAACGTCAACGCGAACCTTTCGCAGACGCTCTTCCAGGGCGGGCGCGAGTTCGCCTCGTGGCGCGCGGCGCGACGGGTTCGTGAGGCGGCCCGGCTCACCGCTGGAGAGACGAAGTCGGAAGTCGCGGTCGGTGTGTTGCGCGCGTATCTCGAGGCATCGCTCGCCGAGCGGTTCGAGAACATTCGCGGCGAGAACCTGATTCTCGCCAGTCAGCGAGTCGAGCAGTCGGAGCAGCTCTTCACGGCGGGGCGGGTCGCACGGTACGACGTGCTCCGCTCGCGTGTGGAGCGCGCCAACCTCGAGCCGCTCGTCATCCAGGCGCGCAACGATCGCGAGATCGCGCTGCTCGAGCTGCGGCGACTCCTCAACCTGCCTCCCGACGCGCCGATCCGCCTGACGACGACGATCGACTCATCGAGCGTCTCGATGATTCTCGCCGCCTCATCGCAGGACGACTTCGATGGAAGCAACCGAGCGTCGGTCCGCGCAGCCGAGCTGACGGCGCGCGCTCGCCGCGATGCGATCGCGGCAGCGCGCGCCGACTGGCTGCCCACGATCACGGTGTTCTTCCAGTCGGGCGTGCAGGCATTTCCTCAGAGCGGGTTCCCGCCGGGGCGCGGGGAGACGTCACCGCGTTTCTGTCCCGAGGGCTCGCCCGCCGATCGATCCTGTCAGAACGGTGGATGGTTCGGCGATCGCGCGCTCGGCGTCAATTTCTCCTGGCCGTTGTTCGATGGACTGCGCGCGAAGGGCGCGATCGATCTCGCGCAGGCACAGCACGAGATCGCCGAGATCGCGCTCGCGCAGGAGCGTGAGGCGGTCGCCCTCGAGATCGCGCGGGCGCGCGCCGAGCTGTCGCGATCGCGCGCGGTGTTCGCCGCGCGGCGGCAGACGGTGTCGGAGGCGGACGAAGCCTTTCGTCTTGCGTCGCTTCGCTACTCGCGCGGGATCGGCACGTCGCTCGAGGTATCCGACTCGCAGCTGCAGCTTCTCATCTCACAGACCGACGAAGCGCAGAGCGCGGTCGATCTGTATCTCGCCGCCGCGGAGCTGGCGCGGGCGCTTGGCCGCCCCATTCCGCTCCCCGGGGGCACGGTCATTTCGCCACAGACGACAGCCAATGCACCATAGATCGCTCGCGCGCCGCACCGCTTGTCTCATCGCCGTTGTCGCGAGCGTTGCCTGCGGCAGCGGCAAGGAAGATCAGGCTCAGGCCGCTCAAGGCCCGAACGGGGCCGGGCGGCCCGGTGGCGGCGGCGCCGGCGGACCGTCCGTCGCGTTGTCCAGCGAGGACGTCGCCACGGCGAAGCGCGCCCCGATCGAGGAGAGCGTTCCGCTCACCGGCGACCTGCGACCGATCGAGACGGTCGAGGTGCGCGCGCGGATCGAGGGGGACATCACCGGCGTCTACGTGCGCGAAGGCGCCAACGTGCGCCAGGGCCAGCTGCTCGCGCAGTTCGAGGCGGCCGATCAGGAGAGCTCGCGGCAGAGCGCGATCGCGTCGCGAGTCGCGGCGCAGTCGGCGTTGTCGACCGCGGAGTGGAATCTCGAGCAGGCGCGTGAGCTGCTGAAGGCGGGCGCCGTGCCGGAGCGCGATGTTCGCGCATCGGAGCAGGAGGTCGCGTCGGCGCGCGCGCAGCTTGCGGCGGCGGAGGCGCAAGTCCGTGCCGCGTCGACGGAGGCGCGGGACACGCGAGTGGTCGCGCCGACCACGGGCATCCTCGAGCGCCGATTCGTCGAGAGCGGCGAGCACGTAACGCGCGGGACGCAGCTCTTCACCGTCGTCCGCACCGATGCGCTCGAGCTCGCGGCGACCGTTCCGGCGCGCTACGCGAGCAACGTCCGAACCGGGCAGATCGCGCGGTTCGTCGCCGATGGACGCACGATCGAGGGGCGCGTCGTCCGCGTGAGCCCGACGATCGATCCGGCGACACGATCGATCACGGTGTACGTGCAGGTCGCGAATCCGTCGGGCGCGCTCAAGGGCGGCACGTTCGTGTCGGGACGCGTCGTGGGCCGGTCGGTCGCGCAGGCGCTCGTCATTCCGGGAGCCGCCATCCGCCAGACCGAGAGCGGCAGCCCGTACGTCTACACCATCGAAGGGGAAACCGTGGCGCAGAAGCCGGTTCAGATCGGCATCGTCGACGATGCTACCGGGATCGTCGAGATCACCTCGGGTCTCGAGGAAGGCGAGCGTGTGATCGTCGGCAACGTGGGCACGCTTGGCCGCGGCATGCAGGTGCGCGTCGTCGATACCGACGATCGCCCCGCTCGACGTTAGGCGGAGGACTCCATGTTTCTCTCTGACGTCTCCATCAAGCGGCCGGTGTTCGCGACCATGCTCATGGTCGCGCTCGTCGTGCTCGGCGTCGTGTCGTACCAGCGGCTGGCGATCGATGAGTATCCCGACGTCACCTATCCGGTGGTCGTCGTGCAGACGACGTATCCCGGCGCCTCTCCCGAGGTCATGGAGCGCGAGGTGTCGCGCCCGATCGAGGAAGCGCTGAACACCGTTCAGGGACTGTACGAAGTCACGTCGACGTCGTTCGAGGGCAGCTCGCTCGTGCGCGTGCAGCTCAACCTCGGCGTCAACGTGATGGAGGCGCAGCAAGACGTGCTGTCGAAGGTGGCGCGCATTCGACGCCAGCTCCCGCGCGACATCGAGGATCCGATCATCATCCGCTTCGATCCCAACGAGCGGCCGATCATGTCGATCGCGATTCAGAGTCCGGACCGGCCGCTGCGCGAGCTGACCGACATCGCCGAGGAGATCATCGCCCCCCGGCTCGAGGCGATTCCGGGCGTGGGTGGGGTGAACCGCGTGGGCGGAGTGGAGCGGCAGATTCGCGTGCAGCTCGACCACGCCGCGATGCGCTCGTACGCGGTGAGCCCCACGCAGGTATCGGCGGCGCTCGAGCGCGAGAACCAGGAAGTTCCGGCGGGGCGGGTGCAGTCCGGCCAGACGGAGCGGCTGGTGCGCGTCACGGGGCGCGTCGTCGAGCCCGCCTCGTTCGCCAACATCGTCGTGGCGGTGCGCGACAACGTGCCGATTCGACTGTCGGACGTCGCGAGGGTCGTCGACGGAACGGCCGACCAGCGCAGCGCGGCACGGTACAACGGCGCTCCCGCCGTCGCGCTCGACCTCCTCAAGATCTCCGGCGCGAACACGGTGAACGTGGCCGACGCGGTACGCGTCGTCGTGGACGAGCTGAGCGAGCAGATGCCGTCCGACATCAAGCTGGCGGTCATTCGCGACGACTCACGTCGCATCCGTGAAGCGCTCAGCGACGTGCAGCTCACGATCCTGCTCGGCGCCGTGCTGACGATCGCCATCATCTACCTGTTCCTGAACTCGTGGCGGTCGACGGTGATCACCGGGCTCACCCTGCCGGTGAGCATCATCTCGGCGTTCTTCATCATGTGGGTGTTCGGCTTCACCGTGAACACCATGACGCTGCTCGCACTGTCGCTCGCGATCGGCCTGCTGATCGACGACGCGATCGTGGTGCGAGAGAACATCGTCAGGCACATCGAGATGGGGAAGGATCACTACCGCGCGGCGCGGGAGGGCACGAGCGAGATCGGTCTCGCCGTCACCTCGACGACGCTGGCGGTGGTGGCGGTGTTCATCCCGGTCGCGTTCATGGGTGGAATGATTGGGAAGATCTTCCTCCAGTTCGGCGTGACGGTCGCGTTCGCCGTGCTCGTGTCCCTGTTCGTCTCGTTCACGCTCGACCCGATGTTGTCGAGCGTGTGGGCCGATCCGGAGGTCGAGCATGGGGCCCAGGCCGGGGGCCCGGAGTCGCAATCGCGGCGCAAGCTCGGGCGATTCTCGGTTCGGCGGATCGCCTTCGCCTTCAACGATCGCTTCGAGCGGCTGGCCGATCGCTATCCCCGGTGGCTCGAATGGGCGCTCAAGCGCCGCGCCACGGTGATGGGGATCGCGGCGGCTTCGATCATCATCGCGTTCATGATCCTGCCGAAGCTCGGCTTCACCTGGATGCCGGAGGCGGACGTCGGCGAATTCTCCGTTGGGTTCCGCGCACCGCCGGGATCGCGACTGGAGTACACGCTCGATCGTGGAAGCCAGCTGAGCTCGATGATTCGTGAGAATCCCGCGGTGGACTTCACGTATCTCAACATCGGCGGCGGGTTCCGCGGCTCCCCGAGCAGCGGCTCGGTGTTCGTGAAGCTCAAGCCACGCGAAGAGCGCGAGCAACACATGTCGGAGATTCAGAACGCGCTGCGCGGTCGCCTTCGTGAGGTGCCGGGCATTCGCGCGAACGTGCAGGGCACGCGCTCGATTTTCGGCGGTTACCGATCGCCCATCGTCGTCAACGTGCAGGGACCCGAGCCGTCGCGCCTGAAGCTCCTCGCGGCACAGGTGCTCGAGAAGATGCGTACTGTACCCGGTGTGGCCGAGCCCCAGTCGAGCGATGAGGGCGACATTCCGCAGCTCGACGTGCAGGTGGATCGCCAGCAAGCGTGGGCGGCGGGCCTCGGGATCGGCAGCATCGCGGCGACGCTCCAGCCGCTGTTCACCGGCCAGCGCGCCACGCAGTGGGAAGACGAGCTCGGCTACTCGCACGACGTCGTCGTGGTGTACCCCGACTCGATGCGCGCGTCGGTCGAGGACGTCGCGACGATTCCGGTGCTGAGCACCAACATCGATCCGCGCACGGGGCAGCAGGCCGTCATCCCGCTCGTGCAGGTCGCGGAGGTGAAGGCGGGCGTTGGCCCGCAGCAGATCGAGCGCAACTCGCTTCAGCGCCAGATCTCGATCTCGTCAGGCGTGCTGCCGGGCTACGGCGTGGGCGATGTCGCGAACGCGGTGAAGGCCTCGGTCGACTCGATCGGCTTCCCCCCGGGATACCGCACGGTCTTCGGCGGCGACGTGCAGAACCTCAACGACACCAAGGGCTACGTCCTCGAGGCGATCCTGCTCGCCGTCATCTTCATCTATCTCATCCTCGCGTCGCTGTTCGGCTCGTTCGTGCAGCCGCTGTCGATCATGCTCGCGCTGCCGCTGTCGTTCATCGGGGTCGCCCTGGCGCTTCTGATCACGAGTGGCTCGCTGAACGTGATGACGATGGTCGGCATCATCATGCTCATGGGTCTGGTGACGAAAAACGGCATTCTGTTGGTCGATTTCACGAACCTGATGAGAGAGCAGGGTCGCGAACGCCGCGAGGCGCTGCTGCAAGCGGCGCGCATCCGCCTCCGCCCGATTATCATGACGACGGCGGCGATGATCTTCGGCATGCTCCCGCTCGCCCTGGCGATCGGCGAGGGCGCCGAGGAGCGCGCCCCGATGGCGCGGGCGGTGATCGGCGGCCTGATCACGTCGACGCTGCTGACGCTGCTCGTCGTGCCGGTGATGTACACGCTGCTCGACGATTTCGCTGGCTGGGTGAAGAGCCGCCGCCGGGCGCCTGTCGAGGGGGCGTTGCACGGGAGGGAGCCGGAGCCGGCTGTTGGGGACTAAAGTCCTCATCGCAACGAGCCCTGACAGCGTTATCACAGAGGGCACCGAGACATCCACAGGGACTCACAGAGGAACCGCAACGGCGAGAGCTTTTGGAAAAGGCCTCGCTGTTGCAGTTCTCCGTGAGTCCCTGTGTCCGTCTCGGTGTCCTCTGTGATACCGCTGTCACGGCTCGTTGCGATACCAACCAAGACGGCCACAACGACCCGGAATTCTAACCGTTCTTGATCTTCCGCCCACGCGCACGCACGTTGTCCTCATGATCTTCAAGGAACCAACCGTGCGCCTCCTCGGCGTCCTCGTCCTCGCCGCGTGCTCCGCGTCCTCCTCCGGCGGCACGCCGTACGCGGACACCATGACGACGGCGGAGCTCCGCGAGTCGGTCATGCAGGCGGACCGCGACTTCAACGCCGATTTCGCGACGCGCCGCGCCGAGGGGTGGGTGTCGTGGTTCGATACCGCCGGCGTGCAGGTCACACGCGAGGGCAACGTGCCGAAGGGCCACGATGAGATTCGCGCGCACATGGCGAAGGCCTTTCCCGACACGGCGCAGATTCTCGCCTGGCGGCCGGTGACCGCCGAGGTGTCCGACGATGGCACCATGGCGTACACGATCGGCACCTGGGACTTTCACGTGCGCGGAAAGGACTCGGCGGCCTCGGCGGGGAACGGACACTACCTCACCGTGTGGCGTCGTCAGGCAGACAAGTCGTGGAAGGTGCTGGCCGACATCGGCACTCAACACCCCAAGAAACCGTGACCGACCCTCGTCGATTGCGGGCCGCACGCACGGCGACCTTCACCGAGTCCGTCATCCGCGAGATGACGCGGCTCGCGAACCAACACGAAGCGATCAACCTCGCGCAGGGATTCCCCGACTTCCCCATGCCCACGCCGATGAAGGATGCGGCGTGCGCGGCGATTCACGGGGACATCAATCAATACGCGATCACCTGGGGGTCGCCCGCGCTTCGTTTGGCGATCGCCGAGAAGTACCGCCGGTGGTACGAGATGGAGGTCGACCCCGAGCGCGAGATCACCGTGACCTGCGGCGCGACCGAAGCGATGGCGTCGGCCTTCCTCGCGCTGCTCGATCCGGGAGACGAGGTGGTGATTCTCGAGCCGTTCTACGAGAACTACGGACCGGACGCGATCCTCGCCGCCGCCTCACCGGTGTTCGTGCCGCTCGAGATGCCGGACTGGCGGCTCGATCCCGATCGGCTGCGAGCGGCGTTCTCCCCGCGCACGCGCGCGATCGTCGTCAACACGCCGCACAATCCCACCGGCCGCGTGCTCACGAAGGAAGAGATCGCGCTCATCGCCGAGCTGTGCATCGCGCACGATGCGTGGGCGATCACCGACGAGATCTACGAGCACATTCGTTATGCGGGTGGGCACCACCCGATCGCGACCTGGCCGGGCATGCGCGAGCGGACGGTCACCATCTCCGGCCTCTCGAAGACGTTCTCCTGCACCGGCTGGCGACTCGGCTACGCGATCGCGCCGGCCGAGCAGTCGCAGGCGATCCGAAAGGTGCACGACTTTCTCACCGTCGGCGCGCCCGCGCCGCTCCAGGCGGCCGGCGCGGTGGGAATGGCATTCGGCGCCGACTACTACAACCACATTGCCCTCGAGTACCGCGCGCGCCGCGACGTGATCGTGCGCGCGCTGGAGGAGGCGGGCTTCCGCTTCTCGGTGCCGGAGGGCGCGTACTACGTCCTCACCGACTTCTCCGACCTGAGCGGTCTCCCGGATGATGAGTTCGCGCGGTGGCTCACGCGCGAGATTGGCGTCGCCCCGGTGCCGGGGTCGAGCTTCTACCACGACCCCGCGCTGGGCCGAAAGCTGGTGCGCTTTGCTTTCTGCAAGAAGCTCGAGACGCTGGAGCGCGCCGGCGAGCGACTCGTGAGGGTACGAGCGCTGGTCTAGCGACAGCTCCCCGTCGCCTTGACAGGGTGATCGGCCAGTCGTAGGGTGGGACGGACGAGGTTTGTGACCGCCTTTTCGCCCTGACGAATCGGGTCTACGCCTCACGCAAGGAGCCTCCGCATGCGGCTCCTCCTGATTGCCGTCGCGTTGGCTGCGACCGCCGACGCGCAGAAGCCCACGCGTGATGATTACCACCGGCACTTGCCGCCACCGCCGTCGATCGTCGCGCAGACGGACGCGAGTGCACGCCTCAACCTCTATGGTAATCGCGCAGCGGCGGGCTACGTCGATCGTAATCCAGTCGACGGAATCGACGATGCGCGTGCACGCCGCCTGCTGACCATCGTCGATCGCTTCTCGCCGATCCTTCGGCGCAACAACTTCGCCATTCCACGACATTTCCTCGACCTCCTGCCGAGCCCGCGTCACCTGCACGTGGACGTGTGGCGTGGTGGGAGGCGCATTTCCTCCGACTCGATCGGAATTGACAGCGCTACCGCCGCGCCGAGCGAGGCTAGCCACGCCGACGAACCGACCGTTGGCAAAGCGATCGACGATGACAAGCTTCGCGCACTGGTCGACGCGCTGCATCCGCGCCGCTCACACTCGAGGATCATTCCCGCCGGCGGACGTCTCGATACCATCGTGTTCGTCGATCTCGCGGGAGATGACGAGCGGTCGTGGCGCCGCGCCTACGAGCGCGCCAGTGCCCCGGCTCACGTCTTCGCCCACGTGTTCCTCGACGACGGCCCGGCCGTCGAGGGGCATGCGCGCGTTCACTTCGAGATCCAGTACTGGTTCTACTACCCCTTCAACGACAGCGCCAACAACCACGAGGGCGACTGGGAGCACATGACCGTATGCGTCACGACGCGCGCCCGCGCGATGGAGTCGCTCGGCGAGCGGAGTACGCGCGGGCTTCCCACCGAGGGCGACGTCGCGCGAATCCTGGATCCCACCGGCGACGCCCTGCTCGATTCACTCATCATCCGGGAGGTCGACTACTACTTCCACCACAACGTGATGACGCTCGATTACCTCGGCGCTCTCGAGCCGCCTGTCGCGAGCGACGCGCGCACTCGTCATGAGAACATTTGGCAAGACGAAGACTACGTGCGTGAGGTCATCGAGAAGCGAGTCCGTTGGGCAAACGGCCGATTGGCCACGCACCCGATCGGATACGTCGGAGGCAACAACCTCGGGCCCGACGAGCTTCTCCGCCTCGTCCCGCGCTTTCATCGGTCCTACAATCGGAATTCCGACGCTACCTATCCCTTTCCAGGTGTGTGGCTCACCGTCGGCCCGCTCGGAATGACCGAGAAGGTACGAGGCCAGGTGGTCCCGCGCATCCGCTCCGACGCAACAGCCGAGACGCCCTGGCGCGAGCTGATCGCCGACGACTCGTTCATCACGTTTGGAGAGTCGCAGATAACGCTGGTCCCCGATTGGGAGCGACTCGACTCGCTCGTGCTCACGGATGCCGGCGTGAGGCGCCGCTGGAGCTGGGTCGTTCTGCCGATCCGTTGGGGCTTTCCCGCGGTGGCGTCGCCTGGAGCAGGAAGTCTGGCGCACACGAACATGGGGAACCTCGGACCCTTCGGACCCACCTTCAATAACGCATGGAATCGGCGGGGCGAGACCGAAGAGTACCACGTCTTCGAGCCGACCGTGCTGCACACGCCGACGTCGCCCACGACTCCGTGGTCGAACCTTGTCAGCGGATGGGGCATCCTCAACGTGCCGCTCGCCATTTTCGGGATGACGCCCGGGGGCAACGTCGCGGTGACGCAGCTGGCCCCCTGGCTCACGGGCGCCTTGCATGTCGTGAACAAGCCTCCGTCGAAGACGATCACCCCCGGACGGCTACCGTCACGCTTCACCGATGCGAGCGTCGGCGCGTTTCGCCAATCGCGGGCGCACCGTTTCGCGCCACTGCTGCCACACGACGAGCACGCCGCGGTCGCTTCCCGTCTTCGTGGCGGGGCGCTCCGGGACCCCTGGGGCTCCGCCGTCGATGGACCGCGCCTCGCGTTCAATCTCTTCTTTGCGGACCGTCTCTCCGTCGAGAACACGCTGAGCTGGAGCGTCAGCGAGGTTGGCTACGCGATCGATCCCGGCGATGGATCGGCCGACGCGAGAGTGCACGGCGAGCTGGCGCTTCGCGAGTTCACCGGGGGCCTACGCTGGGTTGCCGTGCGTGGCTTCCGAGACCGGCTGCAGCTGTCCGCGCGGGCCGGCGCCGGATGGTCGCAGTATACGCTTCGCGACGTGCGGATCGACGAGGAGCGCATCGCCGACGGGGGACACAAGGGAGGGCGTTTACCGTCGGTGTTGCCGTCGAAGCGCTGGCTCCCGAACGCGATGTACGGCGGCGTTGCCATGGAGATCTTCACCGCTCGCGAGCACTATTTCCTGCGTCGTGTGGGATACGGGCTTCGCACCGAGCTTACCACCGTACAGCACCGGCTGGACGACCGCGCCCCGGGCACGAGATCGGGGCCAGTTCAGCACCACACCCAGCTCGCGATCGCGCTCGTGCTCGGCTGGTAAACTCGATCGATCTGTCGCAGCCCCGTGACCGGAGCGATCGCGCGGTGTAGGTTGGCTCCGCAGGTGAGGACATTGCTTCACCACGCGTGGTTCGGTATATCTTCGGCTACCCATCAAGAGTGTCGCTGTATCCAGCGCCCTCAGCGCTGCTCCAGCGCTTTCCAGCGCCCGTTGACTCCAATGTCCCGAGCCGAAATCACGACCCCGGAAGTCCTCGCCGAAGAGTCCGTCGTCGAGCTGTCGCTCCGCCCCCAGCGACTGGCGGAGTTCATCGGCCAGACGAAGGTCAAGGACAGCCTTCGCATCTACATCGATGCCGCCATCGCCCGGCGCGAGCCTCTCGATCACGCGCTCTTCTACGGGCCGCCAGGACTCGGCAAGACGACGCTCGCCGAGCTCATCGCGCGCGAGATGGGGGTGAACATCCGCACGACGTCGGGGCCGGCGCTCGAGAAGCCAGGGGACCTCGTCGGCACGCTCACCAACCTGCGTGAAGGAGACATCCTCTTCATCGACGAGATCCATCGGCTGCGGCCGATCATCGAGGAGTTCCTCTATCCGGCGATGGAGGACTACAAGATCGACATCCGGCTCTCCGAGGGACCCAAGGCGCAGACGATCACGATGGGGATCGAGCACTTCACGCTCATCGGTGCCACGACGCGCTTCGGCATGCTGACGCCGCCGATGCGCGCGCGCTTCGGGATCATCGAACGGCTCAACTATTATCCCGCCGAGGACCTCGAGCACATCGTGCGACGCTCGGCGGAAGTGATGCGCGTGGATGTCGAGGCACAGGGCGCCACCGAGATCGCGCGTCGCGCGCGCGGTACGCCGCGGGTGGCGAACAGGCTGCTGCGGCGCGTGCGCGACTACGCGCAGGTGAAGGCTGACGGGCGCATCACCCGCGAGGTCGCCGCGAGTGCGCTGGTGATGCTCGACGTCGACGAGTTCGGGCTCGACGACATGGATGCGCGCGTCCTCAAGACGATCATCGAGAAGTTCGACGGCGGACCGGTCGGTCTGTCGACGATCGGCGCCGCCGTGGGGGAAGACGTAAGCACGATCGAGGAGGTCTACGAGCCCTACCTCGTGCAGAACGGTTTCCTGCAACGGACGCCGCGCGGGCGGGTGGCGACGCCACAGGCGTATCGCCACTTCGGCTACACCCCGCCAACATCGCAGCCCACGCTGTTCTGATTGTGTGAGCGGACGCGGTCGTGCTTGACAGCGCGGCGCCCTGCTCCGAAGGATTGGGCATGCGACGCGTGGCCCTCGTCGTCCTCGCCCTCTTCGTGCTGCGACCGCCGGTCGCGGCTGCGCAGACATCGGTCGACTCGGCGGCGATTCTGCGGGCGCTCGATGATGCAGTGCGCGCGAATCCCGACGATCACGCGGCCTGGCACCAGCGCGGCGCACTCGCCTGGGCGATCGCCCGCGCGCAGCGTCGCGCAGCGGACATCGAGCCCGAGAGCCGCCCGTCCCTGTTCGACATCGCCGACTCGTCGCTCCAGCGCGCGGTGAGGCTCGATGAGACCGAGCCGCGGTATCTCATCGAGCTTGCCCGGTTTCGCGGGTCATCGACCTCGGCGCTCACCCGCCGCCGCGCCGGAGGGATGTTCCGGCGAGCGCTTCGGCTCGCCCGCAAGCGCCACGACAGCGCCGCCATCGCCGACGCGCTCTCGGCGTTAGGCGTGCTCGCGTGGCGGCGGTACGAGGGCATCGCCGACCGGCACATCTACAGCGCGATCTTCAAGGACCCCGACGGCGAGGGGCTGATCGATGACGAGCGCGCGATCGCGTACTTCATCGAGAACGCCTCGAGGATCAAGGCATCGAAGAACTGGTCCGGGCAGCGCGAGTACGACGCCGCCTGGACGCTGTTCGCCCAGGCCCTCGCCGCCGACCCGGACAACCGCCGTGCGCGCGCCGGGCAGTACATGATGCTGGTGGATCGCCAGCGGTGGGAGGAGGCGCGCCACGAAGCATCGCTACGTCTTCGCGCCGCGCCCTGTGACGCGCTGTCGTGGCTGGTGCGCGGCCTCGCCGCCCACCAGCTCCGGGCCGAAGACGAGGCGACGATCGCGTTCGACAGCGCGCTCGTCTGTCTGCCGCCTCACGAGCGCGAACGCCTCGATGCGCTCGCGCGCGTGCTCTCACCGAAGGATGGCCGCGAGCACGCGCGCCTGCCGGTGGCCGAGAGAACGATGACCGAGCGGATGTACTGGCTCATGTCCGATCCGTTGTGGCTCACGCGAGCGAACGAGCACCGGCTCGAGTACCTGAGCCGGGTGACGGCCGCCGAGCTGCGCTGGTCGGTGGAGGAGTTCGACCTGCATGGTGCGGACACCGATCGGGGCGACCTGCTCGTGCGTTACGGTCCTCCTCCGGCGGTGATCTCCTTTCCTCCCGACCCCGACTACACGCAGGAGATGCGCATCCGCCTGCTCTGGTGGTATCGCGATGGCGTCGCGTTCATCTTCCGGATGATCCCGGGCTACGGCGTTGCGAACCTGCACGCCGATTACGCGCGCTACGTCCGGGGGCTCCGCGACACCATTCCGGTCTCGTGGGCGAACCTCGGCGTCGAGCGCGCGATCGACACCATCCCGCTGCAGGCGGTTCGCTTTCGCGGTGCGGGCGACTCGACCGACGTCCTCGTGATCGCCGACATCCCCGCCGATTCGCTCGTGCGCGGGCTCGATCTCGCGCGCGTAGCGCTTCAAGTCGGGCTCAACATCTTCAACTGGCGCGCCGAGCGTGTGGCGCGCGACTCGATTCGCGAAGTGATCGACGTCGCCAGCGCCGAGCTGGTGAACACCCGCGCGTGGCGAAAGCGCCTGCCACCGGGGATCTACCTGTATCGGGTGGAGGCGCTTCAGCCAGACGCGCTGCGCGGCGCGCGCGCGACGAGCCGGCTCGAGCTCGTGGCCGGGGAGGGCTTCGGGATGAGCGACGTACTCGCCGCGCGCATGATCGAGCCAAAGCCAGGAGCGCCCGGGTCTCGCTGGTCGGAGTTTCGCATTCTCCCGATGACCGGCGTGCTTCGCCGCAGCGAGCCGCTGGCGCTCCTGTGGGAGACGTATGGGCTGGCGGCGAACAGCGGAGTGAGCCGTTATCGCGTCACGATCACGATCGAGCAGCGCGGCCGTCCCGGCTCGCTCGCGCGGCTCGGCGCGGCGATCGTCGGCGGGGTGCGCGCCGCCGTTGGGCGCTCC